>JBOGQL010000183.1:0-4320 GCA_050748985.1 Nitrososphaera sp.
CAGCACTATGTTACCTAGACCTCTATTTTCATTTCCTCATCTGCCGTGTGCTCGCCCAAAATTTATCGACTTGTTCGAATGTAACATCGCCCTGGAGAGCCTGCCTCGTAATATCTTGGCGGATATGGAACCTCCAGCTGAGTTATACAAAGGACATCGAGAAGATAGGGCGCCTTTTATACTCACACCCCTGATTCAAATGCGTGCCGGCGAATTACACCAGTCTTTCGCGAATGAATTTTGAGCTTTCAGAAGCGCAGAAAAGGTTCCTCCGGAAGGTAGACGGGTGTTGCAGGTCAATAAGGGATTATGAAGAAGTGTGCTATCTCGAAGAAAGGGTCAACGATCGCGTCATTCCTGTGTTCGGGAGGATAGGGATGCTGGGCTGTCCCGTTTCGAGGAAGTACGGCGGACTCGGTTATGACATGCTGACCTATGCTCTGGCAGTTGAACGAATAGGCGAGGAGGGTGCATCCATGCGAACGTTCTTTTCCGTGCATACATCCATCGGCCAGCTGGTTCTGCAATCCTGGGCAAGCGAAGAACAAAAGAAGAGGTATCTGCCGAAGACCGTGACAGGCGACAAGATCATGGCTTTCGCGTTGACAGAACCCTCGGCGGGTAGCGACCCGGCCTCGATGGTAACAAAGTTCGAAAAGAAGGGTGACCACTATGTCTTGAAAGGGAAGAAGCACTGGATTGGAAACGGCACTGTTGCCGGCGTCATGACGACTTATGCCAAGGATGCCGTCACAGGGAAGGTCTCTGCATTCATAATTGAAGGAGACTATTCCGGGCTAAGAAAAGTGGAAATGAAAAACAAGATCGGGCTGCATACGGTGAAGAACGCGGAGATCACGTTTGACAAGTGCACAGTCCCGACGAAGAACCTACTCGGGAGGGAAGGGCAGGGCCTCAGTATTGCGTATAGCGCCCTCATCGACGGTAGGCTAAGCGTCGCCGCCGGTGCGGTAGGGATAATGAGAGACTGCCTGGCTGAATGCATACAGTATGCCAAGGCCAGGAAGCAACATGGATCTCTGCTCGCCAAGAAGCAGCTGATTCAGGATCATATCGCGAGGATTCAAGTCAGCATCGAAAGCTCCAGGTGGCTCGTATACAGGGCCGCGGCTGCCAGGCAGGAGCTGCACGAATTTGTCGAACGTGTAAAGGACGAACACGACGATTGGCAGTCCAGGCTCGGCAGAAGTAACAAAGTGTACTCCCAACTTCGAGGTAGCGCCGACATGCTCGCCGCGGTTGCAAAATTTTACGCAAGCAATTGCGCGTTCGATGCTGCAAATAGATCAGTGCAGGTCTTTGGCGCGGCAGGCTACAAAAAGACAGCGAGAGTGGCCAAGCATTTTCTTGATTCGCGAGCGACCACTATTTACGAAGGAGCTAACGAGGTACTGGAGCTAAAGATAGCATCGGGGATCCTTGGGACTGAATTCTCGGCATACTAGATTCGACACAAAATTTTTAAAACATCTTGGATCTAGGTATCCTGCGAAATGGCGTCGAAAGTAGAAGAAATCCCGAAATGGTATCTGAAAGCAGATTACGTAGAAACCTGCAATTGCGACTTTGGCTGTCCGTGTAACTTCAACGGATTTCCAACGTATGGATACTGCAGGGCACTGACACTCTATCATATGGAGAGTGGCAGCTATGGCAACACAAAGCTCGATGGGCTTGACGTAGTCTACGCGGCTTCCTGGCCAAAGGCCATACACGAAGGAAACGGCACTTGCCAGCTTTTCATAACAGAGAAGGCCACCAAAGAGCAGAGGGACGCTATCATTACGATATTTTCCGGAAAGGCGAAAGGCGATGGACCATATGCGATTTTTGCCGGAACTTTCAAGTTTGTACTCGATCCCCAGTTTGTTGACATAAATGTCAAGATAGACGGAAGGAGGAGCACTTTCTCGGTCCCGGGCGTCCTGGACGTTCAGCTTGAAAATTTCAAGAATCCCGTATCAGGTGAAGAGCAGGACACCAGGATCGACCTTCCCGGCGGATTTATCTGGAAGATGGCCTATTGCGCGAAATCAAAGTTAATGAGAATCGTCACTCCTAGCCTGAATTTTGACGATACGGGCAAGAATGCCTTCTATTCGGTCGTAGAGCACAAGGGTCCCTAGTCTGCGAGGAAGGATTGTTCCATGAGCTCCAGCCCCTCCGCCACCTCCTCCTCCGTTATTATGAGAGGAGGGATAACTCTCATCGCCTTCTGACCCGCGGGCAGGAGTAACAGCCCCTTCCTGAACGCGGTTTTAAGTCGCTCATCCCTGATCGCCTTCGACTCGAATTCGATGCCAATCATGAGGCCTAGCCCTCTGACGTCTGAAATGCCGCACTCTTTTCGTCCCGCCAATTCGCCTATCCCTTTCTTCAGCTTCTCCCCCATAACGGACGCATTCTGGAGTAGTCCATCCCGCTTCATCACTTCGATTATTCTTGAGCCTATCGCCATGTCTATTCTGCTGCCCCCTCCCCACGTGCTTGACAGCACACCCTGCTCGCCGGGGTCGAATGACGCCTCAAAGGCCGACATTCCAACCTGAAGGGCTTTGCCCGCGCTCATGATATCAGGTCTGACGCCAAAGTGTTCGAATGCCCACCATCTGCCAGTACGTCCCATGCCGGATTGGACTTCGTCCAGAATCAAAGGCACGCCGTACTGTTCTGCAAACCTTCGCAGGTTTCGAATGAATCTACTGCTGGCAAAGTTGTACCCGCCCTCCCCTTGCACGACTTCGCTGAGAATGAAGGCAACCTTGTTTTCTTTGAGCAAGCCTTCAATTGCATCGATTTCGGGGTCACCATCGTCCGTGCAGAACTTTATTCGCAGAACAGGCAGCTCGGGAAATCCTGCCTTTTGCATGGGTTTGCTGTATGTGAAACTTAGTGCCCCAAGCGTCCTGCCGTGGAACGCGCCGATGCAGGAAATCCCAGGCAGCTTGGAAGGCGTATCTCTGGACATCTTTCTGTACGCGACCTTGATCGCGTTTTCCACGGCCTCCGCCCCGCTGTTTATGAAAAATGTCCTGAAGCCGCTCGGAAGTATCGACACGGCTTGTTCAGACAAATCAGCGTGTTCCTTGCAGTAGAAATCCTGTCCCGCGATCTTGTGAGCTCCATTTCTGGAATGCTCGGCCAGAACCTGCATTATTTCCGGATGCGAGTAGCCGAGTGGCGACGAACCTATATTGGAAGTAAAGTCCAGAAATGAATTCCCGTCAACATCCTGTATGAAACATCCTGTGCCACCGGATATTACCAGCGGATAGGTGAAAGTTGAGTCATAGCAATTCTTCTTCATGACATCAATTATTCTTCTGGCCTCCGGACCCGGCGGCTGCACTATTATTCTGGTTTTCACGATCATAGTCAGATCGCGTATTTAATAAGGCAATACCCGGAAATAGAAAATTCTCGGCGATCGCTCCCTCGTAATGATTGTATTTTGAAGTCTGACATACCAAATACTAAATACGCGAAATCTGGAATTGATGGTGTGAGGGTTCTCGTAGCCGAAGACGAGCCACTTATACTGATGCAGTACAAGCTGGCTCTGGAGGAGAGAGGACATCAGGTGGTGACGGCCCGGGACGGCGAGGAATGCCTTAGTCTATACAACGCAGAAATGTCGGTCGCCTCCGATAAGACCTGTCCATTCGATGCCGTACTGATGGACTACAGAATGCCGAAGATGGACGGAATAGAGGTGGCAAAGCGAATCCTATCGAAGAATCCTCGCCAGCGCATCATATGCGCGTCGGCTTACGCGAAGGAAGCCCTAATTGATTCAATACGCCAAATGCAGCAGGTAGTCGAGTTGATCCAGAAGCCATTCGACCTGGATACTTTAGCGGATGTCCTTGAAGATAAAGAAATTTTCTCGCAGCTTGAGAGTCTAAACGTAAAGGTAAAAGAGATCAAGGACCTGAATCCTACACATGATCAGATAAGAGATTTGCTGCAGGGCCTGACAAGAATCTACAGCCAGCAAGTAGCATAGCCGGATCAGAGGGAATAACAGGGTATGCTAATTGCCATTATTTGCGACTTTGCGCACTGCCAAGCCGCTCAAGGTTCTTATGCATCTCTGCAGAAATGATGTATGCGCCAGCGCCCAAAACTGACTCTAGGGCATTCTCGACATCACGTATGCGCGAACAATCTTCCACTTCAAACGAAATGTCGAAATCCCGGGAGAGGTAGGAAAGGAGTGATTTCTTTGATGGCTCGCCCAACAGATCTAGAGACTTCTCCAGCGCCTTCCGAAGGTGGTCGCAATCTTTCTTCTCTGGC
>JBOGQL010000184.1:0-3858 GCA_050748985.1 Nitrososphaera sp.
CCCCTAATTAGCAGAGAGCATGGCGATGTCGCGAGAAAATCATCTAGTAAACCGAAAAGCTGATCATTGTCAGGTTCGAAATCTCGCTCTACTAGCATTATATACGAAGCAGAATCTCTTTCATATCGTAATTAAGTTATGCCTGTTATCGCCTAGGACTTACAGCTACATGAGAGAGGACGGTTAGTCTGGCTTGTTTGAGTACTTGTCAAGCAAGAGATAGTTGACAACCTTGTCTATTTTGGTGTTGCCAATACCCCTGACCGATACACTGTCTCCTATGTCTCGTTCTAGTTGCCCCCGAATAGTTCCATTAATTCTTATGATTCCCGAGCTCTTGTCTGACGGATATAGCGGTAATGCTTTGACTATCAAGGGCCGGTCATCAGCAAAAAGGATGATAGAGTCGCCCGCTGAAATGCGGAGGTCCTTCAGTGAGGCCCTGTCGAGACGAGCCACCTTTGAATTCTTGTCCGCAATATACGCCTCCTGGATTTCAAGTTCTACCTGGCCCAAGCCGACTTCATTAGCCGGAGATTTATCGCGGTTCATATCACGGTTATGAAAGCTTACGAACATATTAAGCTGACTTCCTGCACGGGTTGATAAGACTCTGATGGCCAGTCTTGAGGAAATGCTCTATTATCTGTCTGCTGTCGATCAGGGTGCAGCTACATTCTGAGCACTTCTCGGAGTGCATATGCAGCACATCATGTCTCGTCTATAAATACAACGTGTAGGTTCCGCGACATAGCGCCAAAGATAGGTAGCGCATGACATCCACAAAATCATTTCCCTTTGGGGGAGATCTGAACTTTACGGAGACAATACTCCATCACGGTGCCCGGCCCATGCCACTTTTCTTGAACGTTACTGGAACGGAGGCAGCCCGCCGGTACCACCGCCGGCAAAAGGTCCCATTTCAAGTCCTGCAAGATCCATCACGTAGACGTGCTAGCATGGACATGCCGCCTTAGGATTGCTCCCTCCCGGACCTCACCCATTTCGACGGTTAACAGTCGACAGCCCCGCCTTCGCGTGGCGCGCCGTTCACGCCCATCCAACACGGCGTAATTTCATTTCAGCAAGGCGAGCGGGAACCCCCTACCGACGGATTTACCCAGCAGTTACTGATCCCGGCATAAAGCCGATTTCCGATATGGGGTACGGCTGGCACCCCGATCCTCCCTGCCTCCGAACGGTATTTTGCATAATGGCTATATTTGCTTGTTGGATGTAAGCACACTGAGCATCCTGCAGACCGAGCAAATATCGCCTGTAGAGTCACGCCCACATGAATAACACTTCTTTCCGCCTGCATTAACAGTGGAATTGCGTAGGGCCTTCGACACCTTCATCATCGAATTGTACGTATTGTATTTTAATCCCGGGTGATCCCTCTCGAGCGCATTGAAAAACTCTCGCAGGTCGCTCCTGATGCTTTCGTCCCTATATGGGCATTCCTCCGACTGGAACGGAATCTCGCGCTGAAGCGCATAGAAAGCGATCTCGTATTCATAAATTTCGATGAAGGGTTTGATCTTTCTTATTCGGTCAGCGTACTGCACGGGCTCAGGGTATATCCAGCCTATTCGTTCAACATCTCCGGCAAGCAGATTAATCATAAAGGTCTGGAGCTGGTCGTCCAGATTGTGGGCAGTCGCAACGACGGTCGCCCCGGCGGTTTCGGCAGCAATGTCTATGGCCCTCCTTCTGAAAGTTCCACACATTGAGCAAGAAGAAATTTTTTCCGATGGCCTGAGGATCATCGCCTCATCCATGTCAACTCCGAAAAGCGCCTTGTAGTTTAGCACTTTCGATTCGACGCCGAGATTCGAACAGAATTCTTTGACAATTTGTAGAGACTCGTCACGGTATCCCTCGATACCCTCGTCAATAGTCACTGCGACCAAATGGTTGCCACTGTCATGTTCGTCAAAAAGCTTCTTTAGCACGAACAGGAGCGACAGGCTGTCCTTGCCCCCAGAAACTCCGACGGCGACCCTCTCTTCGCGCCGCATCATAGAAAACTTTGATATCGTCTTCGCGGTCTTGTCCTCTATTGAGCGCAGGAAGCACTTTTTGCACATGTTCTCTCCAGAGTACGCCCTTCGAAATATGCTCTGGCCCCTGCCGCATTTGCTACAAAGCATAGAATGTTCTAACATGATCTAACGGTTATTAATCATTCGAGATAGAATCATTATCAGGTTCAAACACGTTATCGCACATCTAGACATTGTACAGATTTCAGCGTTGATCGCAACTACTTCTGCTGTTTTTCCTTCTTTGAAGATTGCCACCAGTCAAGATAGTCGTCGTGACGCTTTTTCCTCGGATCCTCATTTGAGCTAGAGCCTTTGTCCCGCAGCTCATCTATCTTCTCTCTAGATGCGAAGAGCCCGCAGCTCTTGCAGATGAAATTCTTGCTGGGTAAATCGAACTTTAGCTCCCCGCCACATTCGGGACAAAAGCTTGCCAACCATGATTTTATCTTTTTATCACCAATAAAAGGTTTTCAAGGGAGTCACTTGACTCATCATCCGTGCGCTACTCAGTCAAGGTCAGGTTCAGCGCTGACGGATCATTCAGCGTCACCGGGAAAGAAATAAAGATCTCGCTGAAGTCTGCTCCGCAGAAAGGCAGGGCCAATGCTGAATTGCTAAAAAAACTGGCCGACCATTTCAAAGTGGGACAAGCACAGGTAAGAATAGTTTCGGGGCTGACATCAACAAAGAAGCTCGTCGAAATCTCTTAAAGCTGCACAGCTGGCGCAATCAAGACTCGTTTCTAGTTCGGTGCATGGACTTTGGTCGTCATTCCACTATGTGGTCGGTTCGCCCGTCGTGATGCCATGCACCGAGATGAAATCATGACGTTTGTCGGGATTAAACTTTTACTACGACCCTGCCCGAGTCTGCATCCACTCTGGCCAAAGAACCTTGAATTATCGAAGAAAGCGGTGTACTTTCCGGCAGATCAACCAGCGGTATTTTCGCGACGGCGCAACCCGACGCCGTAGTGATATCGGCTTTGGCACATACTATGGCGCTAGGCGCGGTTGCGTATTCCCGCAATGAATAAATCGCGTACGCACCCACACTGCTTCCTATCGCATATGGGAATACGAGCACGGCTCCGCTAAGCGACTTGCCGTGAAGCTCGTGCTTTTGATCTGTTATCGTCCCTGTCCTTGGATCTAACATCGAAAGAAAGTTGATGGGCTGCGAAGTGACAAGAGCTATCCCTTCTCCCTCCCCTCTAACGATAGTGTGGCAGCCGGGAATAATCACTCCGAGTACTCCTTTACAATCGTTCGAATGTCCTTGAGTGCAACTTTTACTTTGTTCGAGTTGTTCAGGTAGTAGGCGGCCTTTACGCTATTCGCGATAACAGCGTCGTAATCCGCTTTGGACACGTACGGCGTAAGGCAGGTACATGAATCGCACATCAGTTCAGCTCCCGATCGTTCGATACTGTCTGTAAGCCCCACCTTTGCAGCCTGGTTGTGTATGGCCCTTGAGCAAAAGATCATGCAGCGCTTTGTGAATTTCTTGCCATCTAGAAGCCTCGAAAGCAGTTCCAGTTCTCCCATCCCTAGCTGCGGGCTGCCGAGCGTGATCAGGTCGCCGTCATCGGCGGTACTCAGCTCATCGACGAGGCTCTTTGCTTCCCCCCTACCAAATGAAATCTTATCTCCGCCCGCGTCACCAGGCGTGAACATGCCACACGAGCCCGACGTTCCCATTCCGGCGGAAAGTGCCTTGGCCTGCATTGTTGAAGGGTTGTCAATGCCCTCTAGTGCCACGCAGCTGTCCTCCACGGCCCTGCCCGCAAAGTATCCCAGCAATCCATAGT
>JBOGQL010000185.1:0-4047 GCA_050748985.1 Nitrososphaera sp.
GCGCTGGCTCACTTGAGGGAGAACCCCCATATTTTGCGGTCCATCCAGGAATGACCCCTTGATTTTGTGGGATTTCCCTTGACACCAGCGAAAGCCCGTGTTACCCTGCCGAAAATCTCGCGAGATCGGCCCGAAGTCCCATGGCCAAGGCTGGACGGCGAAAGCCTGCTGAGGCTCGCTGACTTCGGACATCGGACTTCGGACCTCTTCGGAGGCCCATGCACCTCAGCAACCTGACCCTCTTCGGCTTTAAGTCCTTCGTTGATCGTGTCAGTATCGATTTCCAACCAGGAGTGACAGCACTCGTAGGGCCCAATGGCTGTGGCAAAAGCAATATCATCGATGCAATGCTGTGGGTGCTGGGGGAACAGAGCCCGAAGGCGCTCCGCGGGGAGCGCATGGAAGACCTCATCTTCGCGGGCAACTCCCACCGGAAACCGGTCGGCATGGCTGAAGTCTCCCTCACCCTGTCGAATGTCCAAGGCCGACTCGCGGTCCCCTACGACGAAGTGACCATCGCCCGCCGGCTCTATCGCTCTGGCGAGAGCGAGTATCTCCTCAATCAGAATCCCTGTCGCCTCAAAGACATCACCCGCCTCTTCCTCGACACCGGGCTCGGCCGGGAACCCTACGCCCTGATCCAGCAGGGGGCCATCGGATCCCTCCTCAACGCGAAACCGGCCGACCGGCGGGCCCTCCTCGAGGAGGCGGCAGGAACCATGTCCTACAAGGTGAACCGGAACACCGCCCTGGGTCGGCTCGAGGCCGCGGAGCATAATCTGCTGAGGGTCAAGGATGTGCTGCAGGAGATCGAACGGCAGCGCACCTCTCTCCACCGCCAGGCGAAAAAGGCGGAACGATACCAGCGCATGGCGCTCCGGTTGAAGGAGCTTCACGTTCTTCTCCTTGTGAGGGAAGAGCGCCGCCTCGACGAGGAGCTCAGCCGTATCATCCGCCAGGAGAGGGATGTGGCCGCGGCTCAGGAGTCCTGCCAGCTCCGCGTCTCAAAGGAGGAGACCTCCCTGGAGGCCGGCCGCCTTCACGACCTACAGATGGAGAAGCGGATCACGGCGGGCCAGGAACGGCTGTACAGCCTGCGAAGCCAGCGCGAGCGTGAGGAGGCGGAGGTGCGCTCCCGCGAAAACATCCTCCAGGACCTCACGCGCCGACGCGAGGAGCGCCAGGAGCAACTGAGGAGTGTCGCAGAGCGGCTCCATCGGCTCCTTCAGGATTTCGAGGACGACGGCAAGAGGCGGGCCGCCACGGAGGAGGATATCGAGGTGGGTTCCCGGCAGCTCCGGGAACTCCATGAGGCCCTGACCAGCGTCGAGACGGACCTGAAGCAGTGCGAAGCGGCCCTGGGAGGGCGAAAGAAAGAGATCCTTACGCTCACCGAACGACTGGTCAGCGAGCGAAACCACGTGGCCTCGTTGACGGAACGGCAGCGACTCCTCCGGCAAGAGCGAGAGACCACGGATCGGCAGCTTCACGCGTCGCGGACCGAGGCAGAGAGCGTCACGGGCCGCGACCGAGAACTGACCCTCCAGCTCGGCCAGCTCGCGTCCCGGATTGAGGCCCTCACCGGCGAGCGGAAGGCCCTTGCCGAGGACCTGGCCAACCTGCAGGCCCACCAGGAAGTGCTCGGCGGGCGGCGGGCGGAGCTCCGCGAAGAACTCAACCGACTCGAGGGCCGCCTCGGCTCTGTCCGGGAACTCGAGGAGGGCTTCGCCGGACTGAGCGAAGGCCAGCAGCTTCTCCTCAAGGGGAAGGCGGCAGGGGTGAAAGCCTGCCAGACCATTGCTGGTCCCCTCTCCCGCTTGATTCGGGCCGAAGCCGCCTGCGAGCGGGCTATAGAGGCCCTCCTGGGCGATCTCCAGCAGGGGCTTCTCATTCCGACCGCCGCCGACGCCCTCTCCCTGATCCGCTATCTCGAGCAGGAGGGAACGGGGTGGGCTACGCTGCTACCGCGCCAGGGGGAATGGCTTGCCGAGCGTCAAGAGGCGTTGCATCTTCGCAAGGCATTGGAAGACGCCGGAGCCTCCCTTGGGCCCGAGGTAGCCCAGCAGATCGTTGGACTGGCCCTGGAGTTCGTGAAGGGACCGGCAGAATTGCAACCCCTCCTCCGCGGCCTTTTGGGAAACGCGGTGATTGTCCGGGATCTCCCCACAGCCCTTACGCTCCTTCGGACACTACCCGGGCCAGTTCGGGTCGCCACGACCTCCGGCGCGGTGCTGAGCTCGCGAGGCCCCATACAGGGAGGCAACACCATTGCCTGGAGCCTCCTGAGTCGGCACAGAGAGCTCGAGGAGCTTCCCGCCGTCATCACCCGGGTGACGGAAGAGTTGCGCGGGGTCGAAGGCGAATGGGAAAAGGTCCAAGAGGCACGGTCACATCGCCAGCAGGTGTTGAGCGGGCACGAGGAATCTCTCAAAGAGGCGGAGGAGGCCCGCCACGCGGTGGAGCGATCGCTCGCCGAGGTGCGCGGGGTCGCCTTCCGTCTCGGGAGCCAGACAACGTTCCTGGCTTCGGAGCTTACGCGCCTCGACGAGGAACTCGGCGATCTCGAAAAAGCGTTGCAGGATGCGCAGACGAAGCTCGTGGCGTCGGATCGGCAGGAGGAGGTGCTCAGGCAAGAAACCGCCGAGCATGACCGGCAGGTCACCCTCCTTCAGACGCGACGGCAGGAGTGCGAACGGGAGATGGCAGAGGCCCGGATTCGATCGACGTCTCTCCAGGAGCGCCGGGAGGCCCTCGCCCGCTCCCTCGATCGCCTCGAGGCCGATCTGGCCAGGGAGCGCACGCGCGAGGCGGAGATCCATCAGGAGGAGGAGGCAGATTGCTCCCGGGAGGCCGGACTCACCCGGGAGATCGCCACGCTCCAGCACTCCGTTACACTCCTCAACCAGCGGGAGGCCGAGGAGGCTGACGCGGTCCAGGAACTTCAGCGGGAGAGGGATCAACTCCGGCAGGCTCTCCTCGTCCAGGAAGAGGCCCTCAAGACCGCGAGGAGGGAGCTCGCCGAGGCCCAGCAGGCGCAGGCCGCCATCGCCGCGACGAGGGCGGCTCTGGACACAGAGCGTTCGTTGCTCCACAAGCGCCTGCAGGAGGAGGTGCCGGAGGGGGATGCGCTCCGGGAGCGTCTCCAGACGGAAGAACACCTGCAGGACCCGGAGCTCCTCGCACACGAAGGAGAAGAGCTCCGCCAGAAGATGGGGGCGATGGGCCCCATCAACATGGCTGCCCTGGAGGAGTACGAGGCCCTCTCTGAGCGTTTCCGCTTCCTGACGGATCAGGCGGCAGACCTCACCGCCTCCGCCACCTCGCTCAAGGCCAGCATCGTCGAGATCAATCGGACTATCCAGGAACGCTTCGCGAAGACCCTGGCTGCGGTCAGCGAACAGCTCAACCGCTTCTGGCAGCGTCTCTTCGGGGGCGGCGAAGCAGAGCTGGTCCTGAGCGACGCCGACGAGGTCGAGGAGCCCGGGGTGGAAATCCGGGTGCGGATCCCAGGCAAGCGGACCACGACTCTTTCGCTCTTGTCGGGCGGCGAGAAGACCCTCGGGGCCATCGCCCTCATCATGGCCCTGTGGGCGACCAATCCCAGCCCCTTCGTCGTGTTGGACGAGGTCGACGCTGCCCTGGATGATCTCAACGTGGATCGCTTCGCCTCCCTCATCCGCGAACTCGGTTCCGCCTCCCAGTTCGTCATCGTGACTCACCACCCCCGGACCATCGAGACAGCCGATCTGCTCTACGGGATCACCATGGAGGAGCCCGGGGTCTCGAAGTTGATTTCGGTTCGGCTCGGAGAGCGGATGGAACAGGCGGCGGCCGCACCCGTCCCGTGACCGAGACCGGGCCATCGCACCATGGCAGATTACTCCTTCGACAGGCTCAGGACGGTGAGCAAAGTCGAACCGCCCGCCCTCTTCTCCCCCTTCGTGGCTGGCCTGCGCAAGACCCGAGAAGCGATCGCTGATCGCATTACTCGGCTGCTCGGACGTCCCCGTATAGACCAGAATCTCCTGGAGGAGCTCGAGGAGACCT
>JBOGQL010000186.1:0-2872 GCA_050748985.1 Nitrososphaera sp.
GTTCCAGATTGATAGCGTTGCTATACAGGGCTCGGGCTGGGGATGGCTTGTCAAGAATGCTTCTGGAGGTGTGCAGTTCATCACCATGCCGAACCAGACAAGTCCGTGGACAAGGTGGAACAAGGAAAAGCTCACACCATTACTTGGCCTTGACGTATGGGAACATAGCTACTATCTCAAATATCAGAACCGCCGTGCTGATTACGTGACTGCTTGGTGGAACGTCGTGAACTGGGATGAGGTCAACAAGAGACTGCAGCAGGGCAGAGGGTAGTACTTTTTTTCACTTTTGACTCCCAATGCCAGAGTATGAAGTCCTCTGCGGTGCCTGCAACGAGACATTTCCAAGCTACGAAAAGTATGTCGATCACGTCTTCGCCGAACACCCTGATCAACCGGCACTCCGCATGAAATGGAAGATAGTGCGAACCTAGGTTGTCTGTTGTGTGTCCACAAAACTGACGAGTCCGTAGATTTCGCGAGTGGTCCTGCTGACAGCCATGTTGTAGTCGTATATCCTCTTGGAATATTCCTGAAGTACGGGCATCATCCCATCGACGGAGCTTTCCAGGTAGAATCCAGGGCAGTCCCCTGTGAACTGAAATGTTGCGTGAACCACAGGGTGTCCTCTGGCGTCGGCTTCCATCCATGATGCAAATGGGTAAAGCCAGCAAACGCCGGGCTTGTCAGGGTGTATGTTGCATGCCCCTTCGGAGTCTAGAAACCTGCATTTCAGGGGCTGCCCGTCCTGCTCTGGCCTCTCGTCCTCCCTGCGCTTGAGCGATATCATTGTCAAAGTGGTGATGAGATTGCCGCGCGTTTCTTGTTCCTGCCAACTAGGAATGAGGGTTTCGCGCTTTAGAAACTCGGCCTTCGAATCGTAGCCCATTTTTCTGCTTATTTTGCCGATATCGTCCTTGGTTAACGGAAGCCTCCCCTGTCGTTCGCAGCAGTTGTGACAGTCCGGCCACAGGCATTTCCACAAGACGTAGCGGTGATCCCGGGAAAGTGTCGGGATGTGAAACATGACGTCCCCCACCGTAACCGTGGTGTCGATTATGTCGTCGCGTCTTCCCGCCTGCAGGTCATACAATATAGGATCAATTACCCATTTTTCTGCAAGCAGATCAAGAGCGGCTATAACCGAATTATTGTCCACCACTGTGATAAATTATAAGCCCGGGAGTTTAAACGTACCTCAATTTGCTGAAAGGCTCGCAGCGTGATGCATCACCTCATCCCTCACGGGGCGACGATCTGCGAGCAGTTCGAAGAAAAGGTAAGCATGCCTCGTCAACCGAGAACCGCAGAATGGTGTGGGAAAACGTCGTGTGGCCACTTGTGCTAGAGGTCAACAGGTCTTATTTTTCCCTCAGGGAATACCACACGAAAAGGGATGAATTCTGCAGGACCACCGGTATTGCCCCTTCAAAGGTTGCGGGAGGATTCGTTTCCCTCTTGATAAAGGGAATCATAGCGAGGAACAAGAACATCTATTCTATACACTACAGGCTAATACCCTACATGAGAAAAAAGGCGCATCTGGAGTACGGTCTTGTCATTCGAGAAGTAAACACGAAGCGTTAGAGTCAAATATCCCGTCAAATAGCCGATTGGATGTAGCTCGCGTTAGCCCGGTCGAGTCCGATGTTAAGTCGGGCGCCGAATCTAGTGGCCAATCTCCAAGGTTGAGGGCTAGGGATTCCAGGCTCTGGATCTCGTAGAGAAAAGAAACCTGGAGACAGCAGTTCGAATCTGCTCCGGGCTACCAATTATTTTCAACCTAGGCTTTTGGCCCCGCATCCAGAATTTCCCTCGGCACGTTGCCGAACTTTTCAAAGTTCCTGATGAATAGAAGCGCGAGTCGCCTCGCAGCCGCGTCATAGGTATCCTTGTCTGACCACGTGTTGCGCGGATCCAGCACATGGTCCGGTACGCCAGGACATGAGGCAGGCATTTCCAAGTTAAAAATAGCGTGGCGCCTGGTCGGGACACTATCCAGCTTCCTATTGATCGCCGCACTTACCATTGCCCTCGTGTATGCCAGGTCCATTCTCCTGCCTATGCCGTACGGTCCGCCTGTCCAGCCTGTGTTTATGAGGAAAACCCGCGTCCCATGTTCGTCTATCTTCTTGCCCAGCATCCTGGCGTACTGCTGTGGGTGAAGCGGCATAAACGGACCGCCAAAACAACTTGAGAAGGTCTCTTTGGGTTCGGTGATTCCCCGCTCGGTCCCTGCGAGCTTGCTCGTATAACCAGACATAAAGTGGTACATCGCGCCCTCCTTTGTCAGTTTTGAGATAGGGGGCATGACACCGAAAGCGTCGGCCGTCAGGAATAATATTATGCTAGGGTGACCGGCAACGCTCGGTATTATCGCTCCGCTGATGTAGTCAAGTGGATATGCCACTCGGGTGTTTTCAGTCAAGCTACCGTCGTCAAAGTCTGGCTCCCTGGTGCCGTCTTTCATTACGACGTTTTCCATGACTGACCCAAAGCGTATGGCTTCCCAGATCTGCGGCTCCCTTTCTTGCTTGAGGTTTATGCACTTGGCATAGCAGCCTCCCTCAAAATTGAATATACCCTTGTCCGACCACCCGTGCTCGTCGTCTCCCACAAGCCGGCGCCCCGGGTCTGCGGAAAGGGTAGTCTTGCCCGTCCCAGACAAACCGAAGAATAATGCAGAAGCTCCGTCACTGCCCACATTGGCAGAGCAGTGCATCGGAAAAATATTCTTCCTTGGAAGGACAAAGTTCATGATTGAAAAAATGGCTTTCTTGATCTCCCCTGCATAAGATGTCGATCCGATTAGCACCACCTTCCTTCTGAAATTGATGATGATGAAGGTCTCAGTCCTGGTGCCCTCCTGAGC
>JBOGQL010000187.1:0-4922 GCA_050748985.1 Nitrososphaera sp.
CAGGGCCGGGAGGCCAAAATACGACATCGCCGGCGAAGCGATCATAGCAGCCAGCGAATCGAGCGCGGCCGGCGACGAGCTCTACGACCACTACGTGATGGGCACTCCAGAGCCTATCAGGTCCCAACTCTCAAGCGATCGCGCTGTCAGGTTCCACCTGCTTGCCGCAATCGCTGGGCTGCCAGGAATGAAAAAGGCGGAGGTTCAGGAGCTCTTCGGGAAGACCCTCTTCGCCCACCAGTACAGAAGCGCCGCGGTGTTGTTCAAGGTCGATTCTGCCCTTGATTACTTGGAGCAGGAAGGGCTGGTAAAATCCAGGAATGAGAGGTACATCGCCACGGAATTTGGCCGCCGGACATCGCTGCTCTATGTAGACCCCGTCACCGCTGTGGAATTTAGGAACGCTCTTCAGGGGCTTGCGCGCACAAGCAGGGGCAAGCATGTGCTAGGACTTGTGCACCTGATCACGAGCAGCCCCGACTTTTATCCGAAGTTAATGCTGCGCAAGAAAGATTACGAGGACGTGAGCATGCTCATCCAGAAACGCCAAGATGAGTTGCTTTACTCGGTGACGGAATACGATTGTTCACGAAGCCTATGGGCGCTGTGCGAATGGATCGAAGAAACAAGCGAGAAAATTCTCAGTGACAGGATCGGGGCGGAGCCAGGGGACATGCACAGAATCGTGGAGACGGGGGGCTGGCTGGCGTATTCACTTTACGAAGTCGCCAAGCTGATCGGTAGGGAAGACTTGCTACCAGAGCTTTATAACTTGCGTGTCCGGATACGATACGGCGTGAAGGAGGAGTTGTTGCCGCTGGTTGCACTCGAGGGGATAGGAAGGGTAAGGGCAAGGGCGTTGTACAGTGCCGGCCTTACGGACGTTGCCAAGATAGCAAGGGAGCCGCAATCTAGGCTTGCATCTATATCCAAGATCGGTCCCGCGGTAGCAGAAAAACTGAAGGATCAGCTGGGGAAAAAAAGACCGGGGCAACAATAGCAAATGCTTGACGGCACATCGCTGGTAATTCATGGTGTCGCTGTCTCCGCAATTTCCTTCGGAGTCATTTTCTTTCTTACCCCTATTGCAATCCGATGGCTCGCGGCAAGGAGCAGGGTCGTTCCAGATGCCCACAAGCCCAGCAGACCAAGCGTCCCTCGACCAGCAGGCCCGGTCATCATGGTCGGAATAGCTGCGGCAGAGATCTTTCTTTACGCGGTAACTATGAATACGGCAGTCCTGGCGGTTCTACTTACAACCGTTGTTGCGTTTACAGTGGGATATGTCGACGACATCAGGGTCATGCCCGGGTGGTTCAAGCCGGTGGCGCTTCTGTCCGCTGCAGTACCTCTCGTTGTACTCGGCGCGCACGGGAGCAGCCTGAACCTGGTATTTGGAAGCGCTTTCATACCACTGCTCTATGTCCCCCTGATATTCGTCATAATACCGATAACCGGCAATACGGTCAACTCGATAGACGTCCTGAACGGCGTGGCAAGCGGCTTTATGATAATATCTGCGATTCCTCTGCTGGCGAGCATTGCGATCTTTGGAGATAGCATCGAAATTTTCCTCGCGGGTCTACCGCTGCTCTTTGGCATGATTGCGTTTTACAGATACCATAAATTTCCAAGCAGGATCTTTCCCGGCGATTCGGGAACACTCCTCCTCGGCGCTATGTACGGCGCTCTTGCTATCGCCGGCAGTTCCGAAATCATCGGAGTGATTGCCCTTCTGCCCGCCGTAATGAACACATTCCTGTTCCTCGCAAGCGTAAAAAAGATTGTGGAGCACCGCCAAGTCAGGGCGCGCCCAGTTGTTCTCCTAGATGATTTTCGCCTGGCTGCATCAAGCGACAAGTTCGCGCCGGCAACATTGGTCAGGTTGATATTGGCAGAGGGTCCTCTGGACGAGAAAGAGGTAGGGCGCCAAATATTCAAACTTGCGATCTTTACGGCGCTTCTTTCTTTTGCCTCCATAGCTATTCAGTACGTCATTTTTTTCGGGCTATGACAAACATGAATACAAGGATCACTGGCCTGGCACTTTTCGTAGGAGGAATGTGGCTGATGATTTTGGCGGTTGCGGCATTTCTGGTCGTGTTTATTGCACCGATTGACACTTACATTTTTGGCAGTCAGGGCGACGCCACCTCGGTGTCAATTGCTCAGGCGACCATCGCCTTTGCTTCAGTCATCGCTCTAGTTTTCGGTCTGAGCAGCATGAAGAGGATTTACCTGCAGAAAAAGCTAAAACAGTAGATCCACAATGACGAGAGTGTATCGTCTGCGTCTCTTCTTATGTCTAATGAGATATCTAATCTCGTGAGAATGGTTTGCATTTACTCGAGCTTGGAATCCGCCAATGCCTCGCCGGCATATGTAAATTGTAAATTCTATGATATTTACATTATAGTAACCATTTAGGGTTATATTGACTGGTGGTAGGCTGATTATTTGAAAACCTTATATTGCAACTTTATTTACATCGTGCCATGAAGCGTATAGAGGCAATTATCGCAGCCGAGAAGGTTAGCGCCGTTAATGAGGCAATGAAAAAGGCCGGAGCCGGCGGAGCAACAATTCTGGATGCGAAGGGAAGGGGCAAGGGTGAAAAGCCGCAGGTTCAGACGGGTAGAGGTACAAAGAGGCTTGCTGCCGAGTTCTCGGTTAGGGCTAACGTTATGACCGTGGTGGAAGACTCTGACGTCGAGAAGGTGATCAAGGCGATCCTTGACACAGCAAGCACAGGGTCTGCCGGCGACGGCAAGATATTCGTCTCTTCAGTCAGCGATGCTGTAGACATTGGAACCAAAAAGCGCGGTCAGGTAGCCATCGTCTAAATCATTTCTTGCTAAAGAATTTTTTTGTTTCGCCCATTGTGAGAACCTCAGCTGCCGCTATTTTTACGACAACTGGAAGGTCGTAAACTGCCCTGCCAATCGCAAGGCAGTGGCGCTGCGGCAGCGTCCGAACTATCGACCTGATAGTGTCGTTGTCCGCTAGCGACACCTTTGAAATCTTGTCTAGGTCTGTGTCGTTGGTAAAATTGAAGAGGAAAATGTTGTCGACCTGTCGGTAAATGCCATCGCTGATCGCGTCAGGCTGATTTGTGATGAATGTCGTGTAGATCCCAAAATGCCTCATCCGTGTAATGATATCTTCCCAGTAGGTCTCCCTGATGTAGAGGTGAGCTTCTTCAGCGAAGAGAAAAATGGGCGGAATGCTTCCTCTCTCGAGCAGGTCAACGAGTTTGCTAAGCACAAGTTCCACAACCATGCGACGCGCGGTGGGCGAAATATTTCCCATGCTTATGACAAGCGCGCAGCCCCTTCCTGATTTTGATATCGCGTTTTCAAACTGAAAGGAACCGGCAGCATCCTCGGTGAAGAGCCTCGATGAATGTATCACATGGTACCTCGACACAAGCGCATCGCGAACCAGCTCGTTAATGTTCCAGGTATTTACTGCATTACCTATGGCTTCTACCCCTAGGGACTGCTTATTTTCAAGCCAGTCCCAGATGCGGAAGAATTCGCGTAGCGATGCTGCTGGCATGTCAAGGGCATTCTTTAGCATGCTTGACACCGCACCTCTGCCGCAGTAGTCGATTTTGAATCTCAGGGATTTTCCCGGCTCGAGCACCTTCACTTCCTTTTGTATAGCTGATGGGGATCCGTCGCGATGCCACCCGAGTCCGCTGTATTCATTGTTCAGATCAAATACCACCACAAAAGCCCCGTGCTGGACAAGCGTCTTGACAAGTATCTTGGAGAGGTGTGATTTTCCAGATTCCTTCTTGCCTGTTATGATCGTGAGCTTGCCATCAAGGTCTTCTGCATAGATTTCGAATTCCTCATTGTCACCGGTGCTTCCAAGCGGGACGGGGAAGACTCCAGTCCTTCCGAGATACGAATCAAGCTCTTTCATACCAAGCCTTCTTATCTTTGATGCGACCCTTGATGGTAGCCACGTCACGTCGCTTGAAATTTTGCCGTTGTCGTTGACGGCCGCCCTTATCTTGGCCCGGAAGACCCTGGCGTCCCTTACTAGGCGGGAAAGACTCCCAATGTTGAGCGGATCGTGAAGGCTCTCCACGCTCGCGGCGTTTACGACTTCTTCTCTGACGATGTCCTCGATCATTGACTGCGAGGAGAGGTATTCTTCTTCATAGACCTGCACTATCATGCTCCGGTTCCTGTCCTCGATAAGCATGTAATCACCCTTCGATGGCGAGTCCTCCTTCATCGCAAGAAGCAGCAGCTCGTTGGCGCTCTTGGATAGTATCTTCACACCGAGATCGATCCAAAAAGTGTCCTTCGTATGTCTTCTGATGCGAGTTCTGTAACCCCGTAGTTGCTTAACACATGGCCTCGGAGACAAGTGATTTCTGTATTCGTAAAGGTCGAAATGCAATGAGCCAGCCGGAGCGTTTCAGGGTAACCTCCAGCAACATTGTCATTGTAAAGCATTCTGCCAAGAAACTCAGCATGCGCGCCGCCGATGATATCCGCGCGCAGCGCCGGGCTATTATTTGCAAGCCTCACCATCAGGCTGAATCCTTGCGCATTTCTAACAAGGCTCTTGACCAAGAAATCAACTTCGATGTACGCCGGCCCTGGAACCTTTAGCAAGGGTGCCGCTGCTCGCTCCAGCGCTTTGAGCTTTGTACCCTTGCTTATTCCAATTATAGTATTCTTGCGAAGCGAGCAAGTCTCAGAAATTTTCTTGAGACTTCTTTCCCGCTCTTCGAATAGTGTTGCTTTGAGTGAACCATCTACTAGGATTATTGAGTTGTGCAAGTGGCCTGCAAGTTCGTTCTGCAATGCCCGTTCCGCCCGCACTCTGATAAGTCGCTTCGCCAAGTCATCGTCGATAAGCATTGCCTTTGCAACTCTATCATCTAGATCTGATCCGCGTGC
>JBOGQL010000188.1:0-4044 GCA_050748985.1 Nitrososphaera sp.
CCATAAAGTCGCGGGAGAGGATCGGAAGCTCGCAGAGATACGGTTACCTTTTCGTCGATGAAAAGATTTGGACTACCGAGCCGCATGTCCAGATGTACATTGACGGTGTAGCGGAATACCCTGTGCGGCCGATCTTGGCCCCCACACGGAAGCTCAGGTAAGCCTGCAGCTCGAAACCGACCTGATGCTCCTGGCAACAAGAAAAGGTGCGATGACTAGCGCTGGCATGCTGGCTGCTATGAACAGCGTCTGAAGCGGGGCAAGAACAGTGGCAGTCATGCCTGCGCTTGCCACTCCGATTCCGAGCAATGCCGAAAGGAAGCTACCGGCGCACGTCGGGCACCCTACGAACAGTCCTGTTGCTGCACCGATGCCCCCTACGAATGATGTCTTTGGTTGAAGCGATTTTCTCAGCTTGTACGCAGAGAGGCTGAGGGCAACGTTAAAACCCACAAGCACCGAGACGAATGTAGCCAGAACCAGATTCACAGGAATAATCAGAATCAGAAAATGATCAGTTATGTAGGCGGTGAGCATTGGCACGTAGCCGGGAGCGCTGCAGCACGGAATGATCTCCACCGATGGAACTGGAATGCCCTTTTCTGTGAACGATACGTCCGTCCTGTATACAAGAATCTGTGAAAGAAAGCCAAAAAAGATTCCATAGCCAAGCGCCGCGACTGCCGCTGTCCTCCAAAAACCCCTGCCCGCAAACACCCCGGTAACGTACGAGATCAGGCTGCTGCCTCCCGCGGTTCTCAGTTGTTCGGATCGGAGGATCGTGTACGCGCCGTAAATCATCGAAGCCGTAGACGCAGCGGTTATCGCGAGAACTGCGTAGGCAAGATTCATCAAGTGTTGAGACTGGACCACAAAGTCAGAAGAAGGAACGGTGAGGCGTGCATAAATGACAAATGCGATGACGAGTGAGAACAATCCTGCGAGGAGGATTCTGAAGCCGCTCTCGCGCGTGCCACGCCAGCGCTCATCGTCCAAGTGCTTTCGCCTTATACCGTGGAACTAACTGCAAATTAAATCCTATCGCCTATACCACAAACGCTTAATTCTTGGTGATGCATTTCATCGATACAAATGCCGGAGATTCCGCTGGAGGATGGGGAGTACATTTCAGCCAAGATTAGCCGCGTTGGATTCGTCGACCAGCTAGGGCTTGAAGGCATTGTGATCCTGAAATCTGACGACGGCAAGGAATTCCCGATGCGCGCTTTTTCAGGCGAGGTCGCCAAGCATATCTCCCGGTTTCAGGAGGGCGACAAGGGCAGCATCCCAACGATATACAACCTAGTCGAGGAGATAGCGGTCATGCAGGACCTGCTCCTTGTCGAAGTGCGCGTCTACCAGAGCGGCTCGGTTCTCCGCGCAAATCTTTACTTCAGGAAAAGGGATGGCGAACTCGTGCTCCGGAACTATCGCGCGTCTGACTCCATAGCTCTCGCGGCGTACTATGACATTCCGATCAAAGTAAGAAGAAACCTCTTTGAAGAAGCCCTAGAGCACTAGGTAATGACATCTCGCAGCTTGCGTTGCAAGGCAGCCTGCTTTATCTCCATAGCAACCCTGCGGCCCACGCCCATCGTGTAACCATGCTGGTATTTTGTGTACGGGCTCGTTGTCGCCAATATCGGGTTGCCTGGAACCCTGAGGGACACGTCGTACACCACAAAGTCAAGGTCGACCGTGACAACGCTCTGCAGAGATATTGGGCCTATTGCTCCTGGAGGGTACTCTTTCCGCGCGGCCACCGCAAACTTGTCGCCCATCTCAAACACCTTTTCAAGGAGCGACTCCCTGATGCTGGCCGGCGTGTGCCCCACCTCGATGTTCTGCGTTTGAAGGTCAATCTCAAGCTGCTGCCTTGCAGGGAGTGATACGAAATCGTGGAGATTGGTCTGCAGCCTGCGTTCTATGCCAAGAAATTCTGTCTCTCCCGAGAGAGGCGAGCAAAAAAAGTTCAGGTTGAAATAGGTCCCGAGGACGTACTCCTCAATTGTAGCCGATTCAAGATCCTGCTTTGTGACCAGGCCCTGCTCGATCTTTTGCCTGGACTTTTTCTTGAAATCTTCAAAAGAAGTGACGATGAAAAAAGCCCGCTCCAGCTTGCGCTTTGCTTCCTGCACCTTGACGATAGCTGGACCGCCGATCTCCGACGGCTTGCGGTAAATTCGCGGATTCCTGATTCCCGCTTTTTGCAGCAAGTAATACTGGTTCCTTGGCGAGCTGCGCTCCTCGGCTCGCAGCATTGATCTATTTCCAAACACCGGAACCTTGAAGTTGTTTTCCACATTGTCGTAGCCAAGATAGGCTGTGAACGCCCGGTGTGCCACCATTACGGTGTTGAGCTCTCTCAGCCTTTCCTGGTTGTCCCTGTTCAGTATGTCAGAGAACTTGTCAAGCAATATGATCTCGTCTGCCAGCCGCTTGAAGCGGCGGTAGGGAAGATCCCTCCCCTTCTGGCACACACAGACCGTCTTCATGTTCTCGTCTTTGGCGCCGTCCATTATCTCCAGCGCGGAGTGGCTGCCGATCGTGCCCACAGCGATATTCTTCAAGTCGTACCGATCGACGATAGAAGCGATCTGTTGCAGGCCGATCAACATTTACTGTGAAAAATAGTTGTTATAAATAGCTTCCAAGCTACTGCTTGCTCTTGTTCAGCTCGAGCTCTATGGCAGATCTCAGCTCGTCGTCGTTCTTGTTTGTGTAGTCAATCCCGAGCGAGTCCGCGATCGATTCGAGCTTTTCCCTGCCAACGCCTCCCTGCGTCTTTAGCTGCTGAAGCTCCTTCTTGGCCTCGATCCTCGCCTTTTCGTACTCGGCTGTTGCCTTGCCAAAAGATCTGGCAAGCTCGGGGATCTTTTTCACGCCAAAAAATACGACCACGATCACGGCGATGATGATCAGCCACTCCCAGCCTATGGGCGCCTGCATCATAAAGTCGAGCATTACTCCAGCGCTCATCTATTACCCTAAGGTTGACTGGCTAGAAATTTAAGTGTTAGTCCGTAAGGAGCCCCTTCTCTCAACTACCAGCATGCCGGCGAGATATAGCCCGAGCATGGGGGCAGTCACAAACCACATGGTTATCCCGCTGCCGTCTGGGGTGATAATGGCTCCAAACACGACAAGGATTATCACCGCGTAGCGGATATTTTCGCGCCAGAACCTAGGCGAGATCGCGTCTGTCAATGATATCCCGTACATCAATATCGGCAGCTGGAAGGCGATCCCAAAGCCCAGAAAGAACTGCATAACAAAGGAGATGAAGTCGCTGATCGTAAGGAATGTTTCAACGCCAATTGCCTTGCCATATTCGTAAAGGAAGTCCAGCACAAACGGTATCACCAGAAAATACGAAAAGAGTACTCCGCCGATGAACAGTCCGACCGCTGGCAGAAACACGTTAAGTATGCCAATTCTTGTCCTTGCGCTTATTGCCGGAGAAATGAAGGCTGCAATTTCCCTAACTATCAGCGGGATCGAAATAATCAGCCCCAGCAGGAGCGACACGTGGACCTGGGCAAAGAACGCCTGGCCGGGAGCAATCTGGATAAGTCGCACATCCTCCGGAAGCAGGGCCTGCTGCATGTAGAGAGTGATGCGGGTTGAGACGTTGTGTATCGGATCAGGGTACGGGTATGCAAGCTGGGCTCCCCCTACCTCGACAGGTCGGAGGTCGAAGGTCATCGCAAATATCGTAACGACGCCTACCGCAATCACCACGCGTAGCACCCTTACCCGGAGTTCATCGAGGTGCTCCCTGATGGTCAGCTGGGCTTCCATGTGCGCCACCCGTACAAGGTGAGTTGAGAAATATATGCTATGAGTCTGGTCCGGGAATGGGAAGAGACTTTGAGGAGGGGAGCTTGAACGTTTCCTGGTCAATCTCTTCCTTCGTCACTTGCTCAAATTCGATCGTGAGTTCCACTGGCGCATTGAACTTCAGGCTCAGCTCATTCGCAAGCGTCCCCACTGACTTGCCGTCTGCGAATTCCTTGGATCCCTGCAGGAACACCCTGCTCTGCC
>JBOGQL010000189.1:0-3198 GCA_050748985.1 Nitrososphaera sp.
GCGATGTAACCTGCATGTCTGAGCGTAAGATCGACTACAATCATGTCTCCCTTGCGAAATTTTCTTCCCGTGACTTCTGCGTGCGGCAGCGAGCCGTTTGGGCCGCCTGCGATTATCAGGGGGTTCAAGGTTGACTTGTATGAGGGGGGATTTGCGCCCATTTTCATCGCCTCGTATACCAGTTTTGCCTGCAGTTCGCGTTCTGAAATTCGTGGTTCGATTTCCTCTGAGCATATTTGATAGAGCTTGTCCAAGATTCGAGCGGCTTTGCTGATCACTTTGATCTCGCCTTCGTCCTTTATCCTTCGCGTTAGAAAGAAAGGCTCCGTGTCGATCATTACGTCTCCACCATGTTTGCGGACAGACTCGACAGTCGAATAGTCGCGACAATCGGTGCACGCTTTAAGGCCACTTATTTCCGATGCAAATGTCGCGATAAGCTCGCTTCCCCTTTCGGTCGGGACTACTTCGCAGTTAATCGACTCTTTTTCTGCCCTTGAATATTCTAGCCTTGGCGCTATGAGCTTTGTGCCCTTGTCCGTACACAGCGCAATTGCTTCTCCCCAAAACCCGGTTAGATAAAATACGTTTTCTGGCTCAAAGGCTGCTACAGCGCTGCATTGTACCAGTCTAGCGTGGTTCAATATCGTGGAACGTCGGTTTATCATCGGCAGCAAGCTCTCAATCTTTGGAGTTATAAAAAGTTGTACAGTCTCCAAGGCTGTAATTGACTTAAATATGGCTGCTGCCTCGCCTTTTCACGAGATTAGAATGGAGTACCTTGCAATGCTTCCTGGTCCCACAAACGTTCCAAACAGGGTAATGAACGCGATGCTTGCACCTATAATAAACCACCGAAGTGATGATTTCCGCGTATTATACAAATCAATCGTTGAAAGGACACAGAAGGTGTTCATGACAGCCAATGATATTGTCCTATTGACTACCTCCGGCACAGGCGCGGTAGAAGCATCGGTCGTTAACCTGATAAAGAAAGGAGATAAGGCTGTAATCCCGGTGAACGGGGAATTCAGTACCCGCCTTGCGGATCTGATCGACAGCTGGGGAGGACAGGCAATCAGGATCAGCGCGCCATACGGCGAGAATCCTCCATTCGAGAGGTTCGAGGAGGCGTTTGAGAAGCATAACGATATCAAGGCAATTTACGCCGTATATAATGAGACATCGACTGGAACCACCCTGAGGTACATGAACAAACTGGGCGACCTAGCCGCAAGCAAGGGCGCCTACTTTGTAGCCGATTCTGTGTCCATTTTGGGAGGCGACGAGCTGCCGGTGGACCAGTGGAACATTGACATATGCTTCACCGCGTCGCAGAAGGCGCTCGCGGCACCGCCCGGAGTTGCCCCTATTTCCATTAGCAAGCGGGCCAAAAAATACATGCAGGAAAATCCGCCGCCGACACAGTACCTGAACCTGAAACGTTACTTCAAGTACTATGAAGAAAATTTCGAAACTCCATTCACTCCGGCGCTGCCGCTGTATTATGCGTTCAGGGAGGCACTGGACATAGTCCTTGAAGAAGGTCTAGAGAATAGAATACGGCGCCACAGGATCTGCGCAGACGCATTCTACTCGGGACTGAGCGCCCTTGGCCTAACACCGTTCGCCAAGCCGGATGCCAGGAGCAATATGATAATCGCCGTGAATTACATGCCTGGGATGGACGACAAAAAATTCCGAGGCTTGCTCTCTAGCGTGTTCAGGGTGCTTGTGGCTGGTGGCTTTGGCGACCTCAAAGGCAAAGTATTCAGAGTCGGCTCGATGGGAGAAGTCAGACGTTATCACGTGATGAGGACGGTATCATCGATAGCTTCTGCGATGAACATGCTGGGGATCAAGACGAATCCTGAAGCCACGTCCGTCGCGATGGACAAGCTGAAAGCACTCGGGTGAAGGATTTCCATTTTCCATTTTTTCATCCTGCGCTGAAACTTAATATAAGGTAAAACGACAGCGAATTTCTATGCCTTTGGAAAAGGGTTCTCTTGTATTGCTTGAATACACTGCTCGCGTTAAAGATACTAGCGAAATTTTTGAAACTACGCGGGAAGATGAAGCAAAAAAAACCGAGCATTATGACCCGACCCGCAAGTACGGACCAAAGCTCGTTTCTGTTGGAGAGAGCTGGGTATTGAAAGGTCTCGACGAAGCGCTTGCGAATGCAAATGTCGGGGACAAGATGAATGTTGAGATATTACCGGACAAGGGGTTTGGCGATCGCGATCCTAACAAGGTCAGGATGATCCCGCAGCGCAAACTCGGCGACAAGGCGGATGAAGTCTCTGTTGGTGATGTCATCGAGGTAGAAGAGAGAACCGGTATTGTAAGATACATTGGTTCCGGTAGAATTCAGGTCGACTTTAACCACAGGTTCGCAGGGAGGACACTTCTTTACGACGTTGATGTCATCAAGAAACTGGACACCGACGAAGAAAAAGTAGGCGCTCTGGTAAAGAGAAGGTTTGGGCTCGATGATAGCAAAATCAAGATCAAGCTGTCGTCCCCCGAGTTGGAAATCGAGCTGTCCGAAGAAGCGTTCCTTGCAGAAGGTCTGCAGATAATAAAGCGAGCAACAGCGAA
Source organism: Nitrososphaera sp. (assembly GCA_050748985.1). Taxonomy (GTDB): domain Archaea; phylum Thermoproteota; class Nitrososphaeria; order Nitrososphaerales; family Nitrososphaeraceae; genus Nitrososphaera. The sequence continues at coordinate 2,605 of JBOGQL010000189.1, forward strand.
TGATATTTTCAAGTTCGTCCCGGCTGTCAAGGATGTCAGATTTGTCGAGACTTATCATCAGGCGATCACCGAGCAAAAGAAGCCTGAGGAGCCAAAACAGGCCGCAACCGCCGAAGTAACCAGGTAGATAGGGGAAAACGTTATTATAGCAAAAACGGAGAAATAATGCAGTATGGAAAGTGCTCAGCAGAGTCATGCAGTAACGATAACTCCCAAGGCCGCCGAGAAGGTTGCCGAGTTCATGAAGCAGGAAGCCAATTCCAACCTTTACCTGAGGGTATACGTGTCCGGCGGTGGTTGTGCAGGCCTGTCCTATGGTATGGGGTTTGAAGAGAAAGCCGATGAGGATGACAGCATCATAGAACAGAATGGGGTGAAGTTACTTCTTGATAGCTACAGCCAGAGATATTTGAAGGACGCGAACATCGATTATATCGAAAGCCTGATGGGTTCTGGCTTCAAAATCAACAACCCGAACGTGACGAAGAGCTGCTCGTGCGGTCACTCATTTAGCACAGAGTAGGCGACTCTTTTCTTCTTTTACAGAAGTAGCGTCATTCGTTTACCAAAAGGTAAGAAGTGTGACCCTACGGC
>JBOGQL010000190.1:0-2682 GCA_050748985.1 Nitrososphaera sp.
ACGTTGATTAGAGGAGTGCTGAACTCCGCGGGGAATACCATCGGCCCTGCCCAGCCGCCAAGGAACAGGATTACAAACAGCGCCGCAAGGGCGTATGTCTTTACGTACGTGCCTAGCTGTATCAGGCCGTATATCATGCCGGAAGTTTCGGTAAGCCAGCCGGCGACAATTTCGCTCTCTGCCTCGGGCAGGTCGAATGGGATTCTTTCAAGCTCTGCCAGCGACGAGATGTAGAAGACAAACGCGCTGATTGGAGCGAAAAAGATGAACCAGTACGACCGGATCTGCGCGTCAACTATTCCCGTGAGGTTCAGCGTTCCAGAAAGGACGACCACAGAAAGCGCGGAAAGTATGAACGGGATCTCAAAGGCGATCATCTGGTGCAGGGCACGAATGCCGCCTATGAACGGGTACTTGCTGTTGCTTGCCCAGGAAAAGAGCAAGGCTATGAGCGGGAAGAACCCAAGTATTGCAAATACTGCCAAGAGTCCCACGTCGGTATCCGCGACAACCCAGCCCGGCGCGGCCGGTATCAGCGCCACGACAGCTGCAGCGACCGCAACGAACGCAATCGGGGCTGCCCAAAAGATCGGCTTGTCTGCGCCGGAAGGAATGATGATCTCCTTTGCTATCAGCTTCAGCCCGTCCGCTATCAGCTGCAAGATTCCTTCAATCTTGCCTGCATATAACGGGCCGACGCGTAGCTGCATCTTGGCCAAGAACTTGCGCTCTATGAATATCGTGGCGGCGGCGATGAGCGCAGCGTACGTAAAGCCAGGAAAGGCAGCAACTCTGAACAGGTCGGTTGTCATCAGGTGCTCGATTATCGGTATAGTGCGAGAGGGGTCGACGACCATGGTCAGAAACAGGTACGGCGTCAGAACTTCCTCGCCAACCGGTGGAAGAGGAATGTAGAACAGGACGATGAATACCAGCGGAAGCCCGACAAGGGTGACTATGATCAGGATCCAGAATATCAGCCAGATCAGGCTGCCGACGAATTCGCCAAAGCGGAAATTCTGCGGATAGGTCGCCATCCCTATCTGTCAGCCTCTACGGGCCAGTAGTTCAGAGACCAGTACACTGCTGGCATGTCAGCGAGTTTCTGCCCTACGAGCAGGAACGGCAGCGCAAGCATGTTGCGAAACGAGCCCACAGAAATCTTTACCCTGTAGGGCTTCGGGGTGCCGTCGCTCACGATATAGTATCCAAGCGCGCCTCTTCCAGATTCGACTCGCCTGTAGGCTTCGCCAGGAGGTCCCTTGGGGTTAGGCTGGAGCTTTGCTCGCACCTCGCCTGACTGTGGCATCTTGTCGAGCAATTGCTCGATTATCTGGCAGGACTCTCTCATGTCCAAGAACGGCACATAGGATCTTGCGAACGAATCTCCTGTCTTCATGTATTGCACCTTGAAGTCGATTTCATTGTAGATGTCGTACGGCTCCGCCTTGCGTATGTCGTAGGGGATGCCTGACGCGCGCAGCACAGAGCCTGCCACGCCGAGCTTTACCGCGTCTTCCCTTGAGAGGACTCCTACCCCTTCGGTCCTCTGGCGGAATAGCGGGTTATTGTAGAATATGTCTTCGTACTCCTTGAGCCGCTTTTCAAAGTAGCGGATTTGGCGAATGCACCTGTCCCTGAATCCATCCGGGACATCGTTTCTGACGCCGCCGGGGATGTTGAAGGCGTGTGTCACCCTCGCACCTGTAAGCGCTTCCAAAAGATCGATGAATAGTTCCCTGTCGCCGGCCGGCCACATGAACATAGTCGAGTGTCCAAGAAAGATCCCATAGATCGCAAGCCAGTAGAGCGTATACACCTGGCGGTTGAGCTCGGAAGCTATTGCCCTGATAAACTGGCCTCGCCTTGGCACTTCAATTCCCACAAGCTCTTCGATGGCGAGGCTGTAAGAATAGGTGATGTTATTGGAATCGTGGATCACGGGACGCTCTAGGTGAGGAATGTTTTGTATGACGTTGCGGTACTCGCACATCTTTTCCTCGCCTCGATGGACATAGCCTGGGTCGGGGTCGCAGTAGACGATATAGTCTCCGTCCACTTTGATGGTGAAGCGAAAGTGACCTGAGCCGGGATGCTGGGGGCCTACGCTGAGCGTCATGAGCCGGTCGTCTTCAGACTCCTTTACTATCTGGAGCCCCAGTCTTTTTGATTCCTCAAACTTTTCTTCTACGCTTGTCATTTCCTATCTTCCCTTTATCCTGAAGTCCTTTCTTAGCGGCGGTATGTCCGCCCAGTCTTCTGGTAGCAGGAACCTGTCATTCCGGGGGTGCCCTTCAAAGTACACGCCCAGCATTTCGAATGTCTCGCGCTCGTGGTATTCGACACTTTTGTAGACGTTAATTAGAGTCGGGAGCCGGGCATCGTCTCTGCTGGTTCTCGTAGCAAGAGATAGTATGTGGGCAGCAAGGTCTTCTCTGCCATAAGATCCAAGATGGTAAATGACTTCGATCTGGTTGTCCTTTGGATAGTCTGTTCCCCCAGCTGATTCAGCATGGTCGAAACCCATTGTGTCCCTAAGAAATGTCGCGATGTCAACGATATCTCTGGGTTCCACCAGCACCTTAATCCTCAGGGGCTTGATGAAAACTATCCTTACCGATTCTCCGAACCTTTTCTTTATCTCGTTTGCTAGCCCCTTTTCAAACGCGGGCGGTTCCGGCT
>JBOGQL010000191.1:0-8871 GCA_050748985.1 Nitrososphaera sp.
CAGGAATGAGTAATATGAAGAGATACGTAGGCGTTTCCCAAGTCCCCGGTTCTACCAGGTCGTCGCGTCCTCGCTGGTTGTAGAGCCAGCGGTAGAAGAACTTTATCGAATCAAGGTAGTCGTTGTACGTTGTCTTCCACCTCTCATCAGGATCTACTTCTTTGGGCTTCCTCTTCGTGTCAAGGAATGAGATAATTTCGCTCTGCTTGGAGACATCGAAGAAGGAGCGACTTTGCAAGTACATAGCGAACAAAAGGTTGCAATACACTTCGCTCTTGACGTGAGTGTCGCTGGCCCCGGTCTTTCGCATATAGTCGTTCAGCTCGAGCAGAAGGGCGGCATTTGCCTGGTTCGGAACCTGCGAAATTCTCGAGAGGACGGTGGTAATGCTCATTGGCATTGTTGCTCGCAATCCTAAGAATAGACCCGCCAGTATTTGAATCCATGACAAAAATGGGCCCAAGGGGATTCGGACCCCTGGCCGACCGGTTATGAGCCGGTCGCTCTAACCAGGCTGAGCTATGGGCCCAAGTAAAAAACCGTAAATGCAAAGTATCTATAAAGCTTTGGCGCTCGCTAACAGTTCGCCCTGACGTACTTTTCCTGAACCGAATCGAGTATCATGTTCTGCGCTTTAAGGGAATCTACAGCAGCGCGGAAGGCTGCTTCACGTCTATTAGCTGGTAGCATCCGCAGAATTTCCCTCCACACTTGTGCATGCCGAACGTCTGCCTCTTCGTGAATCTCGAAATACTTTGTCGCATCCTCGCTGTCGATATGATAGAATTTCCTCAGGCCATCGATCTTCGATCTGCTTATCTTGGGAAGCTCGGCTTCATACGCATACATCGCCGCCACCCCTTCCTCGAATGAAGAGTTAGCCAGTCTTTGCATCGCAGATAAGGCAGCATTAGTCGTGGCATCACCTTCGTAACTTGCCAACTCGCTCTGCGAAACCCCCACCGAATTCGCGAACATCTTCCAAGGCTCCACATGCTCGGCTTCTTCCTTCGCGTTGTTTGCAATATTCTCTTTAATCGAATTATCCGCGGCCGCTGCAATGCCTTCTACCAATGCCGGGATGGCCTTGACCGACTGAAAATATTCTTTCGAGTAACCCCGCAAATGATCGATCGTCAGCTTGCCCTCAGACCACATCTGATAGAATGGGTGCTTCAGCAGGCTGCGCTTTTCAATTTCAGAATCGATCCTTTGAACAATGTCCATGTGTAATTTGATCCTACTCTGATAAAAAAACCTTCTGAATAATCTCGCAGGAAAAGATTTTATGGGAACGCTCTTACAACTTCTGGAAGTGCTCCGGTGGTGTAGTAGCCAGAACTGGCTGCACAGTCCGGTCAAGCATTGTGGCCTTTCGAGTCGCAGATCCCGGGTTCAAATCCCGGCCGGAGCATTTTTCAATCAAGATTATCCGGCGGAACAGTAAATTAATATGGTCACAGGTTAGACTAAACTGAGGGACAGATCAGAATCTTGAGTATCAGGAGAAATGTCGAAGCTAACCCACTAACCGAACAGTTTGCCGACCACCTATCTTTGATCGAAGAAGCGCTTGACCGCGAGCTGGACCTCTACTCTTGGTCCGAATTCCACGCTCCCCTCCGCTATGCAAGCGAAGGCGGCAAGCGCATCAGACCGCTAATCCTGGTTCTTTCAGCGGAAAGCATCGGCTCGGTAAAGACCGGTCCCGACGCCTACCTTGCCGCATGCGCCATCGAGTTTTTGCACACCGAGTCGATAATCCACGATGACATAATCGACGAAGAGCGCCTCCGCAGGGGCAAGCCTTCATTTCACATAAAGTATGGCTACAACAGCAGCATACTAACCGCGGACTTTGTCCTTGGCATCATCCTTGACATTGGATCAAAGCTGCGGGACTCTAGGATCCTGCACGAGCTGTCAAACGCCGCCACGAGAATGAGCGAAGGCGAAACGATGGAAATAAGGCTTGGCAAGTCGCGGACGATCTCGGAGGACGACTACATCAAGGTCCTGGAATACAAGACCGCCGCTCTCTTTGAGGCCTCTGCAAGAATCGGCGCCCTGATCGGCCGCGGTAGCGAAGAGCAGATCCGTGCCATGACGTCATTTGGGAATCTTCTGGGCATCGCGTACCAGATACACGATGACCTGATAGACTGGAACAACGAAAACAGACTGTTTAACATTCTTGTCAGAAACTATGACGGCAAGGCTAAAGAGTTCGTGGACCGGATGGACCGGCTCTACCGGTCCTATGCAGCGAAGGCCAAGAACGAGCTGCGCAAGATAGCGACCGAAAATGAAGCCAGGCGCCATCTGGAAAGCCTGACTGATCTGGCTTCGGTGCAGATTTAGTCGCTTAACAGTCGAGATTCCTTTTGCACGATCAGGGGACAAGCGACGCCGGCGTTATCGCCGAGCTCAAATCGGGCACAGCCCTTGACGCAAAGTCAAGCAGCGGAGCGTGCCATATGCCAAAGCCGACCATGAATACGATGGCAAACGCGAGCACTGCCACAATCGCACCGGGCTCCTTCACCCTCCTCATATCCGGCGCATCTTCCATGTACATCTTTCTCATTATCCACGCGTAGTATCCCAGCGACAAGGCGCTGTTGAGCACCCCTGCGATCGCAAGCCAGGGGCCCCACTCTACTAGCGGCCCGCTGTTGATCCCCGCTCCAAAAAGCACCAGCTTGCTCCAAAAGCCGTTGAGCGGAGGTACGCCGGCTAGAGCAAGGAGCGATATTGAAAGCGCAATGGCGGTGATGGGCATCCTTCTGCCAAGGCCCCGGTACTTTTCAAGACTGTAGCCGGCTAGAGCCGCAGCCACGGCGGCAGCCGCTATGAATGCCGCCGACTTCATCACGGCATGGTTTATGATGTGGAACAGCGAGCCGGAGAGCGCCTGGTCCGAGTACGGGGCAAGCGCGATGCCTATCATGATGTAGCCTGCCTGGGCAATGCTGGAATAGGCGAGGATCCTGGGCACGCTTCTTTGCACCAGGGCACCGAGGTTACCAAGGGTCATCGTAAACACCGCCACGATCGCAAGGGTCAGAGTCCAGTCAAGGTTCAGGGCAAACATGCCCAGCACGATAACCCTGAGCGCGGCAGCAAAGCCGGCCTTCTTTGTGCCTGCAGCCAGCAGCGCGGCGATGGTGGTTGGAGCTCCTTCGTACGCGTCGGGCAGCCACATGTGGAAAGGCACGAGCCCCATCTTGAAGCCAAAGCCGGCCACGAAAAGCGCAACAGCAAACAGCGCCACCGGCGTGAGGCTCGCATCGAGGGCAGCCAGAGCCTTTATCGAGTCGCCGATGTTGGTCGTGCCCGTGAGCCCGTAGACCAGCCCCATCGCAAAGACAATCAGAGCCGACGATAGAGCGCCAAACATGAAGTACTTGATAGCTGCTTCGTTTGATATCGGGTCGCGCTTTGTAAAGCCGGCCAGCGCATAGGTCGGCAGCGACATCAGCTCCCACGCGACGAAAAGCATTACAAAGTCTGTGGAATAGGCGATGATCACCATCCCGATGGTTGAAAGCAGGATCAGGGAGTAGTATGCCGCGGGATTCGACTTGCCCTTGTAATAGTTCCAGGACGATGCGGTAACCATTATGGATACGATCAGGAGCGCGATTGCAAAGAACGAGCCGAACAGATCGTCGACCAGCACTTCCTTTGAGAATGCGACGGCAGGCAGCACTTCGCCGTTGAAGACCCGGAAAACAACTATCCCTATCGCTACGGCAAGAGCACCAAAAGCAATCGCGCTGTAGATCTTGTTCCTGTCAACCCCTCGTTCGCGCCTGAATGTATCGAGCAGGGGGATGACGAGGCCTACTACGCCGAGTATTATCGTCACAAGGATTGGCGTCGAGAGGAGCTCAACCATTTTCCAAATTCACCTACAGCAGGAGCAGCATCGCTATTATCATGATGCCAACTCCGAATACAAACAGGTAGGTCTGCGTGATCCCGGTCTGTCCGCCCTTGACCACTCGCGACATAAATGACATCGAATGCTGGAACGCTGGGTTGATGCCGTCCACGATAGTGCTCTCGTAGTAACGCCAGATGAAGCGATATATAGCAAGGGGGCCAATGACACCGCCCCAGTAGAGTGCGGTATTGAGATACCACCGGTTATAGAGGAACTTCCAGACCGCCCGCGTCACAATGTTCCTTGATATTGCCGCCGGGTCCGCTTTCCTTGCGATATAGAAGACAAACCCGAGCGCCGCTCCGACGGCGAACGCCCCCACGGATGCGGCCGCTGCTATGGGGTTCAGGCCAAAGTAGGTCCTGTCTCCTTCGGGCAAAATGTGAATGGTCGGGCCGGCTTCCTCTTCCTCGCCGTGGATCCCAAATGACTCTGCCAAGTATTCCGCGAACAAATGATGAATCTGGGCTTCAAAGACAAACCCGACAACGCCGATCGCTATGGAAGCGACTGCAAGGATTCCAAATGGCAACCACATGCTTTTGCCGACCTCGTGCAGATGGTGCCCTTCGCTCCGCATCTTTTGGATGTGCTCGCTTTCCTTGCCAAAGAATGCCATGCCGACCATTCTGAATGTGTAGAAGGCAGTCATTACCGCCACAATCACTGCCACCGCAAAGAGAGGCCAAGAGTATTCATAGCCTGATTCAAGTACCGCGGCAAAGATCGCGTCCTTGCTCCAAAAGCCGGAGGTGAATAGCGGGGCCCCGGCTAGGGAGAGGCTTGCCAGCAGCACAAATATGTACGTCTTGCGCATGTGCCTTCGCATGCCGCCCATGTCCGTCATGAACCTGGAACCCACGGAATGCAGCAGAGCCCCTGCGCCCATGAAGAGCGAAGCCTTGAACATCGCGTGGCTCATCATATGAAAGAATCCGGACGTGTAGCCATCCACAAAATTGAGCGAAAGCCCGGCGATTCCAAGGCCCAACATCATGTAGCCTATCTGCGAACCGGTAGAGTACGCAAGCACCTTTTTTATCTCCGGATTAACAAGGGCCTGGGTTGCAAGAAGGAAGGCGGTTATTCCTCCGACCCACGCGACGACTTCAAAAAAGTCCTCCATGCTGAACGCGCCCAGAGTCGCCAGCGCGAAAAAGAGTGGCCCGATTCGCGCCACCAGGAACACTCCGGCCTTGACCATGGTCGCGGCGTGAATGAGCGCAGAAACCGCTGCCGGGCCGGTCATCGCCTCGAGCAGCCACTCGTTCAGGGGGAACTGGGCAGACTTGCCTATAGCGCCACCAAACAGCAGCACCGCAGCCGGGACCAGCAGATTCTGCTGCGCCATGGTCGTGGCCCAAGCGGTGTCCTCGAGAAGCTCCTTGAACCCGAACGTTCCGGCATGCATGAATATCAGGAACATTCCTGCAAGCATCATCGTGTCGCCTGCGCGGGTCATGAGGAAGGCCTTAAGACCCGCGTGCGTGGGCGAAGCCCACATCGCGATGCCCCCGGCCACGTGACCTTCGGTGCCAACATAGTCCTTCTTTCTGTCATAGTACCAGAATCCAATCAGCGCGTACGAAGCAAGGCCAACCCCCTCCCACCCAAAGAATACCATCAGGAGGTTGTCTGAAAGGACGATGAGCTGCATCGACCCGATGAAGAACAGCATAAAGAACCAGTACCGGGTCAGGTCCCTGTCGCCGTGCATGTAGCCGGTAGAGTAGACCATGATCAGGAAGGAAACCCACCCAACTAGGTTGGCCATTATTATGGCAAGCGGGTCTGCCAGCACGCCGGCCTTTATCCCAAGCGAAGAGATCCAGGGCAGCTGGCTGTGAACCTCCATCGCGTCAAGCGCCAGAGGAATCAGAGTCGCGGCAGAGATGGCGCTTGCAAGTGCAAATCCCACTGCAGTGTAGTCGCGTACCTTATGCCCCGCCTTCGCCACCGCTGCGATTACGGCCGAGCCGGCAAACGGCAGTATCCAGACCAGCCAGGCGTTTACTGCAATCCCTTCAAAGCCAATTGCCATCTTGCCTACACCACCCTAACCCCCACTCCCCCTGGGGATGCCGCCGTCGGCTGCTGCCTCATCAATTGATGCCACTTCAGCCTGGGCTGGCGCCGGGAGAACCGCTTCGTGCCCTTCGAATATGCCGTCGATATAGTCGGTTACAGGTGCAAGGAAAATGTCCGGCAGGACGCCGACGATGAGCGAAAGCGCGGCAAATGCTGCCATCGTAGCGGTGATGTAGCGGTTCGAATCCTTCACGTGTGCCAGCTCTTCCGGTATCTTGCCGTAGAATATCCGCTTGAACATCCACAGGATGTATGCCGAGGACAGCACAGTCGCCAGGATGCCAAAGGCAAACATGGCTGTTCGGAACGGATCCATTTCCGCGGTCGCCGTCTGAAGCACGCCGTTGAACAGTATCCATTCAGCCATAAAGCCGCTGGTCGGCGGGATCCCAATTATCGTGAGAGCGCCTATCATGGCGATCACCGCCGTGTACGGCATCTTGCCCGCGAGCCCTCCCAGCTTGGCCATGCTTCTTGTGCCGGTCTGCAGTATGATCGAGCCGGCCATCATGAAGAGTATTGCCTTGCCGAGCCCATGGGTAACGTAGAGCATCGTGCCGCCGGTTATGCCGAGTATACTTTCAGAGCCGAGGCCAAAGAGTATGTAGCCCATCTGGCTAACGCTGGAATAGGCGAGCACGCGCTTGATGTCGTCCTGCATCAGTGCCATCGCGCCGCCGTAGATCATCGTCGCGAGCCCCCACATGTTGATGTACAGGCTGTACTGCTCGTAGCTCCCCGTCAAAAGTTCCATCCAGAGCCTCAAGAGCCCGTAGGCTCCAATCCCGATCATTGCCGGCGAAAGGAGGGCTGACACGGGGGTTGGAGCCTCCGCGTGCGCGTAGGGAAGCCAGATATGGAGCATGAACGCGGCCAGCTTTACGCCAAGGCCGATCACCAGTGCAAAAACAATGAGCGGCAGCCACTGCCCGGGTATCTTGCCCGCATTCTCCTTGATCGTTTCAAAGTCAAAGCCTCCGGCAAAGAATCCCATCGCAAGAAGGCCCAGCAGCAGCACTACCGCGCCGGTGTGCGTCCAGAAGAAAAACATCAGGGCTATGCGGCGCCGGGCACCATAACCGTAGAATGCAACTAACAGGAACGACGGGACAAGCATCAGCTCAAAGAACACGTAGAATTCGATCAGGTTCGTTGCCATGACAGTGCCGAACATACCCATCGAAAATGTGAGGTAGAGGGCAAAGTAGAGGCCCATCTGGTTGTTCACATGTTTCTGCGTGTCAATTACAGCCGTCATAGAGCCTGAGCCGATGTTGTCGACGGTTCCATTGGGTTCGCCGGGGTTAGAGCCGTGCGCACCGTGAGCCCCCTTGCCGTGACCGGGCAGGTCTTCCATCACCTTGTGGATCATGTACGGCTTTGAATAGAGCGCAAGGACCGTGCAGAGGATGTAGATAATCAGAGCAAACGGCAGGCTCAGGCCGTCGAGCCTGAGTCCAAAGTCGCCAAATTGTCCCCACTTGTAACTTTCGACATACACTTGCTGGCTGCCGCTGTAAATGCCTGCGGCCGGTATGAACAACAGGCCCGTCGACACGGCAAGGGCCCCAAAACTGAGCCACGTCGCCGCATTCGCGCCCGCCCTTCGGCCCAGAACGTAAGCAAGAGGAGCCACCAGAAGGGGTATAAAGGTCGCTGTCAACAGGAAGTACGAGGACTCTACCATCCGGATCTAGCCCCGCATGCTCCTGAATTCTGCGACGTCGATCTCCTTGTACAGCCTGTATGCGACAATGACCAGCCCCAGACCAACCGCCACTTCTGCCGCGGCTATGGCGATCGAGAATAGCGCAAATACCTGGCCCTGAGCATTGGGAATGCTCCGAGAGAACGCCACCAGGCTCAGGTTTGCCGCGTTGGCTATTATCTCGATCGAGATTAGCATCCTTATGGCATTGCGCTTGACAACGAGACCGTATATTCCGATGGCAACGAGTACCATAGAAACGATGATGAAATCAATCAGTTCGGCCACTGGGCTGCTCCGCTCCGCCTGATGTCGTTGTGATGTCTTCCCTACGCGCCAGAGCAAGGGCCGAAATAACCGCGCCTGCGAGTGTCAGCCCGAGGATGATGAGAGTCGGTGCATAGTAAGTAACCATCTGCTCGCCAATCTCCCTAAAGTCTATCGCTTCAGAACTGCTGAAGTTGCCAAACTGCCCGTTCAGGCCAGAAGCGAGCAGCAAAGCTCCAAGGCTGGCCATTATGATCAGCATCAGGGCTATGCCTGCGCCTTTCCTCTTCTTGTCCTCCCTCATCGTGAAGAGAGCCTGCGTCCTGACGAGCATGACCGCGAAGATGATTAGCACGGCGACCGCGCCGACATATACAGAGATCTGGAACATCGCGACAAACGGCGCGTCGAGCAGGAGGAAAAAACCTGCGACTCCGAGCATGGAAATCGCGAGCGCTATCGCGGCGTATATCAGCTCGCGGGTTTCGAGGGCAACTATTGCCGCGCCAACCGTGAGTGCAGCAACCCCGATGAATACGGGGTCAGCCATGGGTGGCCCCCCTGTCGTCAATGACGATTTCCACGTCGCCCTGATACTTTGGTTTGACAGCAAGCTGACCCGGTGTGTAGATCAGGTGCTCCTTTGTGAACGCGGACAGCTCGTAATCGTTGGTCATAAAGAGCGCGTAGAACGGGCACGCGTCGACGCACAGGCCGCAAAAGACGCATTTTCCATAATCTATCTGGGGCATTATTGCCTTCTTGTTGTGTTTCCACTGCTCGTCCACTTTGACCATCCCTATCGCCTCGGCGATTCCTTCGCATGCGATCGCGCATAGCTGGCAGCCCGTGCACTTGT
>JBOGQL010000192.1:0-2791 GCA_050748985.1 Nitrososphaera sp.
GTGCTATGTCTGCAAGAACTTTTTCAGCAGGCCGACGGGGAAGGTATTCTGCAAAGGCGAACCGTTCTAACCCGCCGTCGCACTGATCAAAAAAGAGCGGTTTCGGACGCGCTCTTCGTACGACAAACTTCATAAATGCAGCGCGATTTGCCATTGCTAAGAAGATTGCCCTCAGAACCAATGCAGGAAGCCCCCGGCATAACCGTCAAGAAAGCAGAGGACTTTAGCGAGTGGTACACTCAGGTCGTGCTCAAGGCCGGGCTGGCGGACTATGCTCCTGTAAAAGGGTTCATCGTCCTGCGGCCCTATGGTTACGCGATCTGGGAGTCTATACGCGACACTTTGGACAAACGGTTCAAGGAGACCGGTCATCAGAATGGTTTTCTGCCAGTCCTAATTCCGGAAAGCCTGCTTTCGAAAGAAGCAGATCATTTCGCGGGGTTCACGCCGGAGGTATTCTGGGTCACGAAGGCAGGCGATAATGAGCTAGGCGAGAAACTGGCCCTCCGTCCCACCTCAGAGACACTGGCGTACTCTGTCTTTGCTAAATGGATAACCAGCTACAGGGATCTGCCGCTCAAGATCAATTTTTGGAACTCGGCGCTCAGAGCCGAAATCAAGGCGACCAAGCCATTCATACGGACATCGGAGTTTTTGTGGCAGGAAGGCCATACCGTGCATGCGACCGAAGAAGAAGCGGAGCAAGAGGTCATGATGATCCTGGATATCTACAAGAAAACGATTGAGGACTACATAGCGGTCCCGACCATTACCGGTTTAAAGAGCGATCGGGAAAAGTTTGTGGGCGCCAAGTACACGACAACTCTGGAGGCCATGATGGCGGACGGTAAGGCGCTCCAGATGGGGACGTCCCACCATCTCGGGCAGAATTTTGCAAAACCGTTCGGCATCAAGTACCTTGGAAAGGATACCCGCGAGCATATCGCTTGGCAGACCTCCTGGGGTATTTCGTGGAGGCTGATAGGCGCGCTCATCATGGTTCACGGCGACGACAAGGGGCTGGTTCTGCCGCCCAAGATTGCTCCCACGCAGGTGATAATAGTTCCCATTTTCAAGGACAAAGACGCCAAGCTGGTCAAGGGTCATGCCATCGATATCGAAAAGGAGCTAAAGAGCGCAGGCATCAGCGCGCACACGGATGACCGTGATGAATATACTTCCGGCTGGAAGTTCAACGAATGGGAAATGAAGGGAGTCCCGCTCCGAATTAACATAGGCTCACGGGACATCGAAAAGGGGCAGATTGAATTGGTAAGGCGTGACACCAGGGAAAAAACCCAAATCGGCCGCAGGGAGCTTGTGGACAGGACGATCCAGATACTCGAGTCAATTCAGAAAAACTTGCTTGAGAGAGCTAAACAACTGCTGCATGAAAAAATTTCGAGTCCTTCAAGTTTCAAAGAGTTCATGTCAATAATCGAGAGCAAAGGAGGGTTTGCATGGGCCGGTTGGTGCGGTCGCCCAGAATGTGAAGACAAGGTAAAGGAAGACACAGGCGCCGACATCAGGGTGATTCCATTTGAGCAGGATGAAAAGCCGGACAAGTGCATCGTATGCGGCCAGGAATCACACAAGGTGGCTATGTTTGCTAGGGCTTACTAGAGAGTTTGTAAACTAATTGGTTAGTATTGAAGACCTGTTCCCATTCGATCCGAACCTTGGATACGCGGGCATTCTACTGCTCAGTTTCATTTTCAGCATCATTCCATTTATTCCAGTACCTTACTTTCCCATCCTGATAACCGCGGCGCTGAACAAGAATTTTGACCCGCACCTAATCGCGCTTTCCAGCGCCGCGGCAATAGTGGCTGCTAAAACCATAATCTTCTTTGCCAGTTACTACGGCAGGGCAATCCTCAGCGAGGGCACCAAGACGAGGATGCGGCCTTTGCAAAGGGTTGTGAGCAGGTACGGCTGGCCAGGCGCATTCATCGCTGCGGCCACGCCGATACCGGACGACATTGTCTATATCCCGCTTGGCCTTGCAAAATATAGCCCCTGGAAGTTTGTAACTGCTACCTTTGCAGGCAAGTTAGTGATGAGTGAGGCAATAGTCTGGGGCTCAATAATTGTCGGCAGGCCTTTCATCGATAGCGTGCTGTCAGACACTACTAATACCACAGGATTGGTCATTGGAGTGGTCATAAGTGTCGCGATCCTTGCAGCAACGGTCTACTACTCGCTGCGGATAGATTGGGCTAGGATAATCGGAAGGTGGTTTCCTTGGGCCCTGAAGGATGAGGACGATAACGGTGACGAAACCGGAAAGAAGGACGGCGGTAACAAGCCTTAGCCTATCTGCCTGTCGGATTCTATTCCACGCTTTAACTCGAGATCTACATAGTCGTCGTTCAGGCCCATAACGCAATCGGTCACGACCGTCTTGACAGACTCGAATTTTATCCTCCCCTTCCGTACCTTCCCGTCATCCTGCATCTTGCCAAGCCTCGCTTCTAGGACATTCCTGTGCTCTTTGCAAACAACCGCAAGCATGTACTCTCCATCCTCCACGACCACAGAGACCACGTAATTGGGTACAAGCTGACATTCCTGTCCGTCTACTTTGATAGAGCAATGCTCAGGCAAGTGCACACACTACCGTTGTCAACAATACAATATAAAACATCTATTGGAAAAGCTCCGAGAATGTGGACAGCGTACTATAATATCGTGATACTCGGCGACGATCCCAAGGGCTGGTGCTAGTGAGAACGCGGCGACTTGATTCAGACAATCCGACTCTAACAATCTTCATGGGAAAGGTGTATCA
>JBOGQL010000193.1:0-3445 GCA_050748985.1 Nitrososphaera sp.
CACCGGTAGCTGGCAATAGGAACGAAATTTTCTGCAAAATTGACTTGTTCAGAATAGTAGATGGCAGCAAGAGCCGGAGCGAGGTTTACCGATAAGATCAGAACCATCGACAATGAAGCGGCAAGGAATAGTCTTTCCATCAACCGGCTATCCCGAGGAATCGCCCATAAATTGTTATTTGCGCTTCAGGCGCTGATAGCTAGCCAAATAACAAATGCTTTAAACAGCTAGGGTGGAACTACAGCGATTGAGCGGGCAAAAGTTCGTACTTGACACCAGCATTATCATCGATGGCGAAATAACAAAGATGATCCAAAACGGTGACTTGGAAGAGGGCAGTGAACTCATAATTCCTCTGGCAGTTCTGGACGAGCTGCAGTCTCAGGCGTCAACCAACAAGGAACACGGCTTTGTGGGACTATCTGAAATAAAGAAGATGAGGGAGCTCTGCTCCGCTAGGAACGTTCAACTCCGATTCGTCGGCCAAAGACCCGATATAGATGACATCAGACTTGCAAAGCACGGGCGAATAGATGCAATAATCAAAGATGTCGCGATGCAGGAATCTGCAACCCTGATCACAGCCGACTATGTACAGGCCCTCGTAGCCGAGGCTCAGGGCATAAAGGCCAAACACATCCGCGCCCCAACCAAAACTAAAGACCTTGAATTCGAAAAATATTTTGACGAAAACACGATGAGCGTGCATCTCAAGGAGGGAACATTCCCGATGGCCAAACGGGGCAAACCGGGAAGTTTCGAGCTGATCAAGATTGGCGATGAAATGAGCACCTATGCGCAGCTCACGAACATCATCAAGGAAGTTTCGGAAGCAAGCCGCGTGACCGGCGCCGGATCACTGGAAATAAGCAGGAGCGGCGCCACTGTTATCCAGTTCGGGAATTTCCGGATAGCGATAACTAGACCTCCCTTTTCCGACGGTCTCGAGGTGACCATAGTAAAGCCGATTGTCAGGTTGGTGCTTTCGGACTATGCTCCCAGCGCGAAGCTGATGGAAAGGCTTTCGGGCAAGGCAGAGGGCGTCATTATCGCGGGGCCCCCTGGATCGGGCAAGAGCACCCTGGCAAGCAGCCTTGCGCAGTTTTACGTCGACCGAAACAAGATTGTCAAGACGTTTGAATCGCCAAGAGACCTTCAAGTTCCAGATCAGGTTACGCAGTACGGCCCCCTTGAGGGCAGCTTTGAAAAGGCTGTAGACATACTACTGCTGGTCAGGCCCGACTACACGATATTCGACGAGGTCAGGAGGGCGCATGACTTTGCAGTCTTTGCCGACATGAGGCTCGCGGGGGTGGGAATGGTAGGCGTGGTGCACGCGAGTAGCCCCCTTGACGCGATCCAGAGATTCATGGGCAGGGTCGAGCTGGGCATGATCCCGCACATTCTTGATACGATAATATTCGTCCGGGACGGAGGCATCAAGAAAGTTTACGAGCTGGAGCTGACAGTTAGGGTTCCCACAGGGATGACGGAAGCCGACCTTGCACGCCCTCTGGTGGAAGTTCGCGACTTTGAATCCGGCGCCATCGAATACGAGATTTATACATACGGCGAGGAGAACGTAGTCGTCCCAATATCAAAGATCGCAAAAGCAGGGCAGGCTGCAGAAAGCGGCATCAAGAAACTCGCCCAGTCTAGAATTCTCGACTACGTGCGGAGGTTCGATCCCAGCGCCGAGGTGAACATTATTTCCGATAACAAGGTGCAGGTGCGAGTCAGCAAGGATGCGGCGCCGAGGCTTATCGGCAGGGGCGGAGCGACGGTGTCCGAGCTTGAGGAAATGCTTGGAGTCAAGATAGATGTTGAAGTCAGAATCCCAACCCTTGGAAAGGAAATAGATTTTGAAATTAACGAATCCGGATCATCAGTTAACGTCCTCCTCGACGATAAAGTTATCGGGCGCACGGTCGACGTCTATGTAAACGAAGAGTTGATGATCAGCAGCCAGGTTGGCAAGAAAGCAAGAGTGAAAATAGACAAGCGCTCGGAAGCCGGAAGAAAAATCGTAAACGCCATTATCGGCGGAGAAGAGATCAAGGTATTCCTGAGCAGGCGCTAGCTAGCGGATCCCGGTAATTCCCTGGTTCTTGACAAGGCGGATGAAATCCTCGAGCTTTTTTAGCGTCTCAGGGTGCAGGTGGTGCTCGATTCCCTCCGCATCCCTGTTGGCTGTTTCTTCTTCGACGCCTATCATCTTCAGAAACTCTGCCAGAACGCCATGCCGCTCGTGAATGTTCTCTGCAACGGCTATGCCAGATTCCGTGAGGCTGATGCCCCTGTATTTTTCATAATTTACGTGGCCGGTTTCGCTGAGCCGCTGCAGCATTTTCGTGACGCTGGGCGAGCTTACGTTAAGATAGTTTGAGATATCCACCGTTGTTGCGTATCCCTTGTGTGCAATCAGCTCATAAACAACCTCGAGATAGTCCTCCATGCGAGTGGTGCTGCCCATCTTTTGCATGTTGTGCGCGTTCCGGATGGACTCGAGGCGACTGCTTTTCGAGGTCGCGCCCGATTTGGGGGCTGTTGCCTTCAATTTCTTTGCCAATCGTTCTAGCTCCGGCAGGTTACAGCAATAGATATTATTGACACTGTTAAAAAGTCTTCCAGCGCCATGACCCTAGTCATTTCTGCCGACATGCTTCGCTCCATGCTGGGTAGCAAAAACTTGCTGCTGGTTGATACGCGCCCTTACTCGAGCTATGCCGAATCGCATATCCCCGGTGCCGTTAACATCGACCTCATGCAGTTCCATTGGATTGACACCTCGAGGCAGGGTATATCCCAATTCAACAAACAGGCGAAAATCATGCTCTCAAACATTGGAGTGTCTTTTGGGAAAGCTGTTGTGTTCTATGATGATCGCTCGGGACCGTCGGCTGCAAGAGGAGTCTGGCTGCTGATGTATTTCTCACACGAGAATGTATCGATGCTTGATGGGGGGCTCAACAACTGGAAGGCGAAAGGCTACAAGACGGAGACCAAGACAAACCCTTTTGTTCATTCCGATTTCAAAGGCAGGCCCGATCCTAGGATTCTCGCCGATGTTGCACAGATCAAAGCGGCCATCAGGAGCAAGAAAGCGGTCATAGTGGACGCCCGGTCGCGGGAGGAGTACGACGGAACCGCAATACGCGCGGCCCGGGCAGGTCACATTCCGAACGCCATGAACGTTGACTGGAATGATAACCTGAGCGAGGATACCTTCAAATCGATCGACTCGCTCGAAAGGCTGTACGGCAAGATCCCAAAGGATGCCAGAGTCATAACATACTGTCAGGGCGGATACCGTGCAGCGAATACTTTTGTCGTTCTAAAGATGCTTGGATACAAGGACGTGAAAATGTATCTTGGTTCATGGGGCGAATGGGGAAATAGAGCCGATCTCCCTGTCAGCCGTAAATGAATTCAGAGCTGATGTTTA
>JBOGQL010000194.1:0-4939 GCA_050748985.1 Nitrososphaera sp.
CAATCTTCCTAAGCAGCACGTGATTTTCATTCATTAGCTGGCCCAGCTTTTCCTGATCGCCCAACTCAATCGCTGTCAGCGCTTCCTCGGAAATTTCTTCAGCCCGCCTAGCGAGGCTGCGGAATAATTCCATATTTCTTTCCCTGAACTGTGCTACACTTGATACAAGCTCACCTGTGGAATGCCTTATCCCTGTGCTTCCTACCACTAACGACAGCGTGCTCTTGGGTTTTATTTTCCTGAAGCCTGCTCTTCTGCTATATGTTATCATGCCCCCAACCGCGCTTACGTAGCAATCTGCGCCAGAAGAGTTTTTGTGGATCATTCTCTCCGATTTGATGGCTCTTTCGCAAATCCAATGGCTGTTGTGCCTCCCAGACAGTGAATCTACCGCGGCAACTGTTGCGACGCAGGATGCAGCCGACGAGCCGAGGCCGATACCGTAAGGCACCTCGGAATGCAAGTCGAGCTTCAATCCCGAGTTCATTTTGTTCCCCCGCTGACCCCTCCTGGCGGCGTCATAGAGGGGATCAAGGATGGCCCTCGCTCCTATGCCGCCCTTTAGCGGCGTAAACTGCGAATCGCTGTACTCAGCTGCTGCTCCGATGTCGGAGGTGATCAGAATTTTGGTATCCTCCAAAACGCGTGCTCTCGCCGTTACGCGCCTGTTAATTGCCGCAAGTATCGCAGGGTTTCCGTACACCACAAAGTGTTCTCCAAAAAGTATTACCTTCGCCGGCGCCGATGCAGTGCCTTCAGTTCGTTTCATACAAACACTATCGACGAATATCCGACGACCGCGCTCGCATCCCCCGTTACGTCCCCGCTTGTGGCATACCTCAAGAGTTCGCCCTTTGCGGCTCCAAGGCTTCTTGCCGCTATCATTATCGAAGCAATGGCTCCGTATCCGCACGCGGAAACATCCAGCCTTTCCAGCACGGCATAGAACTTGTGAACATCAAGCGCGAGCACGGCCTTTATCAGCTCACCATCCTTTCTGTGGGCCTCGGCATTTGGTTCGTAATGGGTCAAGTCGGACGACGCGATTAGTAGTGTGCTGTCAACGCCCCTTTCCTGCACGCTATCCGCGATTGCCTTTCCGAGATCAAACGCAGTGTCTATGTCCTGCATCATCAGGATTAAGGGGACGATCTTGAATTCAGGCCTGCTGTACTGCAGAAAAGGGAGCTGGACTTCAAGGCAGTGATCCTTGCTGTGAGCAAAATCATCAAAGTCAGTGAGCCCGGATCTCTTTGAGATTTCTGTTGCTAGTTCCGAATTTACCTCCACCTGCCCCAGCGGCGTCTCCCAAGCGCCTTCCTTCACGGTCGCAACGCCCGACCCGAGGCCATAGTGGTTTGGTCCAACCATTATGACATCCTGGAAGCCGCCGGATGATACTTCGTAAAATCCGTTAGCAGCGACTGCGCCGGAATATACATAGCCCGCATGCGGAGAAACGATGCCATAGATCCGGCGCTTCCGATCTGAAGGCGGGGGTCTACCCGGGCCAAACCGCGGATCCCGAAAGGAATTATCAATTTGGGCCCTGAGTTCCTTGGCGTTGTCCGGATAGAACATGCCGGCGACGGCCGGCGGCCTTGCACGCCTGCTGCTGGTCAAGTGACTTCCTCGACTAACTTTGTTTCAAAGTCGTCGATTGAAGATTTTTGCAGCATCTCGCTGTCGGATTTGATCTTCCCCTGCTTCTTCAGAACCTCTCTCGCCAAAAGCCAGTATACGGTAGCAAGGGCTTTGCGGCCGCGGTTATTTGCAGGGATAACAAGATCAACTTTTGCCGTGACATTGTCGCTGTTTGCGATCGCAATTACTGGCTTGCCGGCCCTCGTGGCTTCTAGGACCGCCTGCTGGTCGGCCTGCGGATCCGTGACCACAACAATTTCTGGCTCCATATAATCCGGCAACGACGGATTGGTGAAAGTGCCGGGCATGAACCGCCCCAGGATAGCAGTGGCTCCTGTGAGCTCGCAGAACTTTTCAACTGGGGTCTTGCCATATTCGCGCGCTGAAGTAACGGCAACTTTTGAAATATCAGCTCTTCCGATGAACTTTGCGGCTACATCGACCCTTGCAAGGGTCTTGCTGATGTCAAGGATGTAGAGACCTTCAGGGTTCGCCTTGACGATAAACGGGGCCATAAACTTGGTTTTGACGGGCGTTCCTACGCGGATGCCAGTTGAGAGTATCATCTTTTCTAAATTATCGGTTTCAACAACTTCCCGGCCCTCCGGGGATTCTGGCATCTCTACCGCGCTTTCCGGCATGCTATCCTCCGAATTAGTGTCATCGACTGAATCGCTCATCGAGCAGAGGACAGTTCTGCCATACCATCTATTAAATCATACTCTGTCAGGCGGACGAGCTCGTTCAGCTTCGCCACGCGTTCCCCGCCCAGCACGCCGGTTTTTAACATCTTTGAGCCGGTTGCGATCGCGATATGTGAAATATGCGAGTCGACTGATTCCCCGGACCTGTGCGAGGTTATTATTCTGATAGCGTTCTTTTTGCATTCTTGCGCGAATTCCATAGCATCGTAGAGGGTGCCTGCCTGGTTGACCTTCAGTATCGCCGCGCTGCAGGCGCCATATTTCACGGCCTCTTTCACCTTTGAGGCGCTTGTGACAAGCATGTCGTCGCCTGTGACCAGAGTGCGAGGGTTCTTCTTCGTCAGGATGGCCATGCTTTCAAAGTCGCCCTCCTGCACCGGATCCTCGGCGTACAGCAGCTTGTAGTCGCGGATCAGCTTGTCTACAAATTCGATCTGCTCTCCAGTGTCGCGCTTTAGCCCCTGCCTTGCGTAATCGTACATCCCTGACTTTTCGTCCCAGAAAGACGAGCTGGCAAAATCGATGCCTATTGCCATGTCCTTCCCAAGGGCATAGCCGCAGTTTCTAACAGCTTTTTCCACGATCTCCAGCGCCTGATCATTGTTCACATTCGGTGCCCATGCACCCTCGTCCCCTCTGCCATATGTAAACCGCCTGTCAACAGATTCGATAACTTTGCGCGTTTCGGCGTGCAGCTTGAAGTTCATTTCCAGCGCCTGTACTATGTTCTTGGCGCCGACGGGGCATGCCAGAATTTCCTGGATGTCTGGAGTTCCCGGGCCGGCATGCGCTCCGCCTCCAAGGATGTTGCCAAGCGGAAAGGGAAACCTGTACGGCTTGCTTGGGTTGAGTAATTTGAAGAGCGGCATTCCGAGTGCCCTAGCAGCCGAATCAACAGCCGCAATGCTGAGAGCGTACGCCGCCGATCCTCCGATCTTGCTATAGTTTTCCGTCCTGTCTATTGATCGAAGGACATCGTAGATTGCCTTTACGTTTTCCGCCTTCAAACCCAAAAACCTCTTTGCATTCGCATTGAGCATCGAAAGCCCATTCTCTGGCTTGTTGTCGGGAAAACTCTGCGCTTCGAACTTGCCAACGGAAGCGCCCGAAGGAGCACATGCTCTTCCCAAGAATTTATCATCGGTTATGACATCGATTTCAATACTCTTGCTTCCCCTGCTGTTGAAAACTATTCTGCCACGCAGAGAAGTGATTGTAGGCATCTTGCAATCATGTTGCTGACATGGACCGTATTTATTACTTGTTTACTCTATTTCGGATTGGATCTCGGACATGCGCCTTCTCAGCGCCTCGTAGTAAGGAATTATCTGGTAGATCGTTTCAATGCTTGAAATGAACATCCTTCTGCAACAGTAGCGCCTGACATTGAGCGAGTCCATAACTTTGGCAGGATCTTCGCCGGCCTTCACCCTGTTTGAATATTCGGCGTGCTTGTCTGCAATTAGATTGCCGCAAGTAAAACAGCGAACGGGTATCAGCATTTCTGCTGCTGTCAAAATGTTTAGGCATAATAAAAACTGTGGGAAATCACGGAATATTCAAATTAGTGCACTGGAAGCGTGACTATAGCGCGGGAGTCGCCCAGCATGGCCAAAGGCGTAAGACTGAGGCTCTTATCCCTTAGGGGTTCGTGGGTTCAAATCCCACCTCCCGCACTTTTTCCATCATCTCATGTGATGATGACAAGATTTTGATCCCCGCTTGTTATTACTAGTAAATCCAATGATAAGCGAACAGCTAATTTACCAGGAGTGATTCATGAATAGCCCTGACGCATCTTGCCAATGCTATTTCCTTTGAAAGTAAACCGAAATGTAGGCAAGACCTCCTGCAAGTACACCTATGCTAAGAAGTCCTGCAAGTACCGCTATTGGAGTAACAAACTGTTCCATAATAGTCACGTTTGGTTGCATTGACGCGGCGCTACCTCCGCTCAAGATAACATCAATGATTCCCGTCCCTACTAAACCGGCAAAGATCATAGTTATAGTCGTGGCAGCTCCTCCTACATTCATCCCAATAAGATGAACCCATACCAACGCGGATCTAAATCCGCGTATCCTTTTGTTCATATCGACTTCCAAATGGTTATAGAATACTGCTGTCACTGCTACTGCGACCACGATTATCAAATAAAAGATGTAGCCAAGAAAGAACCATTTGGCTGGTCCTTCAAACGATAAGGATAGAAATTGGATGATGTTGATTCCTGAGATCAGTACCTGAGCTCCAACAAAGAATAGTGTAAGCCCTGTGATTATGGCACCTTGGACTATAGCGGCTAGAATGAATCTATTCGACCAGGAACTAGTGCGTTTAGCTGAATCTGCGTCTTTGATTGACGACGATGCCATTGGCAGTCAATATATCCATGTAGGTTAATGAGGGCTTCGGCATAATTCATACAGGATTTACTAGTGACAACGGGCGTAAATCCCACCTCCCGCACCATTTTGAATACAATACTAGGCGGATCACGATGGTGGATTTTCCTAATGACGTGAATAGGCTGCTCACGGCGGATCCTTCCAATTCTTAGGTCGTTGTTTCTCTTGAACCGTGCCTTGGCC
>JBOGQL010000195.1:0-1547 GCA_050748985.1 Nitrososphaera sp.
AGTGGTAACATGGTGAAAGAATTCAAGAACCAGAATTCGGACTTTGGCGCGGGAACCCATGAGGTTACGTTTGACAGTGCAGGTCCGATGACTGTCGCTGTTAGGATTAACTCGATCAGCGGCGTGCTAGCCGGAGGCGGAACATTCACAGAAGAAGCCAAGTTTAACATAGTCGTGGTGCCCGAGTTCCCAGTGAGTGCCGCCATAATGGCGGCAGTGGTGATCGGATTCGTCGTTATCCTGACAAGGTCAAAGGGAGCAGGGCTGAGGGACCTGTTTGGCAGAAGTAACGCGCTATAAATCCTCCTTCTCACTCTTTGACGCCGTTTTTCGCTGTGTACTAGTTTTCTGCAAAGACCCCAACAGCAAAATTTAAAAAGGCATGTCCTGTTGGTACACCAAATGACTTTACCAAAGGGATACGGAAGTGGTGGGCGTAGAAGCGGTGGCGGCGGAGGCGATAGCCGTGACGACGTCGAACGTATGATAGGCCGAAGAGTCGAAAACATGAACGGCGTCTACATCTTTGGCTTTGCTCTATGCTGGGCGGCGACCGCGGGTGGAGTCTTTGTAGGCGTTTCAGTCTACCCATGGGCATATCCATTGACCAGCGGACTTTACGCGCTTTCTGTCCTGACCGTGATAGAGGCCCTCGGATTCTTCTTCATAATGAAGATTGTCCACGAGAAGCCAGCTAGAGCCTAAACCTTCTCTTCTTTTTGTTCGCCTTATAGTGTCTCCTCACAGGATTGTATAGTTCATTGGCACGCCCCGCACAATTTTGTGTTCGACATAAAAATTAATATACTACGTGGATGTCTGGGTAGATAATGGTCTGGCTTAGACGTACAACGCACTACTTGTTCATAGTGGTGGTTGCTGTTAACAGCACACTGCTGACGATCAATGCAGGAGACTATATCTTCTACACAGACTGGATGTGGACCTCTTTCGTGGTATTCTCGATCTCTCAGTCCACAATGCTTGCTGTGGGAGCAATATACTACATGCTCTTTACAGGGGTGCCAGGAACAGCGACATACTACGCCACAATCATGACAATCTACACATGGGTTGCAAAGGGCGCATGGTTCGCGCTGGGCTATCCCTACGACTTCATCGTCGTGCCTGTGTGGATACCTTCGGCAATGCTGTTAGACCTGACATACTGGGCAACTAGGAGGAACAAGCACGCCGCCATAATCATTGGTGGAACGCTGATTGGCCTTTCATTCCCGCTGTTCAACATGGTCAATCTGCTTCTCATAAGAGATCCATTGGAGGTGGCGTTCAAGTATCCGAGACCCACACTGCCTGCGTACATGACTCCTATCGAACCTCAGGTAGGTAAGTTCTACAACAGTCCCGTAGCCTTGGGCTCGGGAGCATCGGCGGTGCTGACAGTGCCGATCGCTGCGTTAGGTGCGAAGCTTAACACGTGGACATACCGCTGGATGGCCGCGTGGAGCAAGTGGGACTAAAAGCCCCTTCTCTCTTTCTTTTCTTCATTTCTGTGCGGCCTAGCGAATGGTGCTGAACTTGGGCGC
>JBOGQL010000196.1:0-2131 GCA_050748985.1 Nitrososphaera sp.
ACGCTGCGCATCGTCTACCTGGAGGACCTGCGCGCGCAATTCGGCGTGCTCGACAAACTGTGGCTGATCGGCTGGGCGCTGTGGCGGCCGCGCGCCGTGGTGCCCGAAGGCGACCCGGATGAAACGGCGGTGATCCTGTTCACCTCCGGCTCCGAGGCGCGCCCCAAGGGCGTCGCGCTCTCCCACCGCGCGCTGCTCGCCAACATCGCGCAGATGAGCGCGGTCATCGATTACACGCCGAACGACAAGTTCCTGAACTCGCTGCCGATGTACCACTCCTACAGCCTGACCGCATGCACGCTGCAGCCGCTGCTCACGGGCACGCGCAGCTACCTCTACACCACGCCGCTGCATTACAAGGTGATTCCCGAGCTTGCCTACACCCGCGGATGCACCTACGTCTTCGGCACCAGCACTTTCCTCGCGCACTACGGGCGCCAGGCTCATCCCTACGATTTCAACAAGACGCGGGTCGTGGTATCGGGCGCGGAGAAGCTCAACCCGGAGGTGGCGAGCCTCTGGTTGAACCGCTTCGGGCTGCGCATCATGGAAGGCTACGGCGCGACCGAGTGCGCGCCGGTGCTCTCCCTCAATACGCCGTTGTCCTACAAGCCGGGCACGGTCGGGCGCATGCTCCCCGGCATCGAGCATCAGCTGGTGCCGGTGCCCGGCATCCCCCGCGGCGGCGTGCTGCACGTGCGCGGTCCCAACGTCATGCGCGGCTACTACCTCTACGAGCGCCCCGGCGAGCTGCGGCCGCCGCGCTCCGAGGTGGGTGAGGGGTGGTACAACACGGGCGATGTCGTCGACATGGATGACGACGGCTATCTCACCATCCATGGGCGCGTCAAGCGCTTCGCCAAGATCGCGGGCGAGATGATCTCGCTCGAGGTCGTGGAGCGGATCGCGATCCACGCCTCGCCCGGTCAGCAGCACGCTGCGGCACTCGAGCTCGTTTCGCAGACGGGCGAGAGCACCGTGCTCTTCACCACCGACCCGCGGCTCGACCGCATCGCGCTGCAGAAAGCCGCGCGCGAGCTCGGGGCGCAGGACCTTGCGGTCGCGCGCCGCATCGTGCACGTGTCTACTCTCCCGCTGCTGGGCAGCGGCAAGACGGACTACGTGAGGCTCAGGTCGCTGACCGAATCCGGGCAAGCCGCGGCTTCCCCCCGGAGCTGATCCTTTCGCTCTGCATGTCCGCCGGTGCCCGGGTGTAAGATGGGCCCGTCGCCGCGCCGCGCGTGGTTATGCCGCGGCGGGCGGTGATCCCGTGTAAAGGAGGACACCATGGCCAAGGGAACAGGGAAGGGAAGCGTCTACCGCGTCACCGAGCTCGTCGGCACCAGCAGGACCTCGTGGGAGGATGCCGCGCGCAATGCCGTCGAGACCGCGTCGCACACCTTGCGCGACCTGCGGGTGGCGGAGGTGACCAAGACCGACGTCGTCATCGAGAACGGCAAGATCGCGGCGTTCCGGGCGCGGGTGAGCCTCTCGTTCAAATACCAGGGTTGAGCCGGACGTAGCCGCGCGGTTCAGCCCCGCGCATTGGAGCGGACGAAGTCATCGCCGCTCAACGCGCTGGAAGTGGCGAATTCCGTCGTACCCGCGCAGGCGGGTATCCAGGAGACTCTGGTTTTTTCGCGCGGGCTGATTGTCTGGACTCCCGCCTTCACGGGAGCGACGAAACGGCACTAATCGGGCAGTGGCGGCAGCGACCGCAGGTAGGCGATCAACGCCGCAAGGTCCTGCGGCGTCAGCTGGCTGGTGGTGTTGGTAATCACCGCGCCCATGATCTCGGCGGGGAGCTCGCCGTCCGGCGTGATGCCATTCACCAGAAAATCCTTTAGTTCCTTGTCATTCCACTTCTTGAGTCCTGTCGGCGTCAGGTTCGGCACGTCCTGGCCTTCCGGCCCCTTGCCTCCGGCGAGGAAGCGGCTGCGTTTCGGCCCGCTCAGGAAATTGCGCGGCGTGTGGCATTCGCCGCAATGGCCAAGCGCCTGGACAAGGTAGGCGCCGCGATTGACGATGTCCGAGACGCCCTGGATGCTCACGAAGGGGCCTGGCGTGAAGAAAAACCATTTCCAGACTGTCACCAGGAAGCGCCAGCCGACGAAGAACGACAGGTCATGCT
>JBOGQL010000197.1:0-3705 GCA_050748985.1 Nitrososphaera sp.
CTACTGTCGCGACCGACACGAAGTTTCCCGGACCGCAGGCACTGGCGCAGGCCTACCGTTACTTTGCCGATAACAGGGACGCCGCGGGAAAGGACAGATTGAACATAGTGGACGAGAGGCATGGAATCTGGCGCTGCCACTTCGCCGGCTCGTGCAGCTCCGTCTGCCCGAAGGGTGTCGACCCTGCTCTTGGCATCCAGCTGCTGAGAGGGCACTTGCTGGGATTTTCAAAGAACGAAAAAAAGATTGCAGAAAAGAAGGAACGGCTGAATAGGGATTAGGCGGCAGTTTTTGGAGGATACTTGCTCTCGTTCACCTGCTTGTTTATGGCTTCAGCCATGAAGTGATTGCTCACTGCCACCTTCACGTCGTCGATGCCTGACAGTTTGTATATGTTATCCCTGACGTCCTGAGCTATCTTGAAGCCAAAAACCGCAGGGCAGAACGGGCTTGTCAGGTGCAGGTCGACCTTGACCTTGCCGGAATCGATGTCGACTTTGTCCACGAGTTCCAGTTCCATTATCGATACGCCTATCTCGGGGTCGACTATCTTGGTCAGCTCGTCAAAAATCTTGCGTCGGGTCTGCTGCAGCTGCTCTTCCTGACTCATGTGCATAAAGATTTGGCGGGTACCTTATTTAACCATTGCAGATATTTTAGAGAAACATGATATGCGCGTTAGCGTATTCTTCAGAAACCAGTCTTGAAACAACCTGGCCGATCTGACGCTTTTGCTCTTCTCCAACCGGCTCTATCAGGTCTTTGGTTACAACATCCTGCTTCTGACCCGACGAGAATCCTAGTATCACCACGAATGGCTCACTTCCGGCCTCGTGTGAACAGAGGTAGAGCAGCCTTCTGCCCCCGTAGGAAAGGAAGCTGCACCCAGACAGATCGGACGGGTATTCTATAAGGCGCGGTCCGGTCGACACCAACGCTGAATCCATGGTTTTTCATTGTCGGGAAATATAACAGGGGAAAAGCTCGACGCTGTTAACAAATTGATTGAACGAAGCTAGCTGAAAATGCGTTCATGCCAACGAGGTTAGGACGCCCCCGCCGAACGCACAACTAGATTCATGAGCTGTTTAAATCTGCCGGCATGATTGCACCTGATTCTACAGCTAATCATTTGGTGAGATTATATCAGTAAATTAAAATATTTGTTTGCTGATAATGTATACATGCGAGCTGAAACCTCAGCTCCGCGTTCAGTGCTTGATTCACTGAAAGCAGGGATCGTCGCCGGTCAGGCGGCTTCTTGGACGATCGTCGGTCTCTTCCTCTCGATAGACTGGACTGTGGCAATACAGCCGGGGGCTCTCTATATGGTAATTGGCATGCTATTCGGCCAAGAATCGTGGCCCGCCATTTACACCGGTTTTCTACTTCACATGATTACAGGGACGGTGATAGGCATAATCTACATGTTAATATCGAATTCGGTGAAGTACCTGCGGATTACTGGAATATTCAAAGGACTCGGAACTGGAATATTGACAGGAGTTGTAGTCTGGTCAGTATTATTCTTGCCAGTCCACTTTGGTTTCATAATTCCCATGCTAAATGATATTGTTATCAACGGCGAAGAGTCATCCTCCACTGTTCAAATGGCGCAGAGACTCTTGGCCGTTTCATCGGTTGTAATTTATGGCTCTCTTTCATTGCACGTGGTCTTCGGTGGCGTGCTAGGAGCCATGGGCAGATTGGTCACCTCGGGCGACGACATGCGTGTGAGCGCCGAAACCGGCACCAGTAACACCGCTCCAGGCGGCTGACATTCTCTGCACTCCAATAGGATCCAACGCGTTTTTTGCTGGAATCATGGCATAATAGAACTTTCAAGAATTCGTACTGAATATTAAAATAACTCTCCGACAATGCACATGGCGTGTACAGGTCCAGGCCCAAGGAGAATCTCGATGACGAGGTTTTGAGGTTTCTCTCTTCTGCGAAGGAAGACGAGGCGATACTCCCGTACGACATACTCGGTAGTGAAGCTCACACGATAATGCTTCACGAAATGGGACACATCACTCTCGTGGAAGTAAGGAAAATCCTGGCTGCGCTTGAGGAACTCAGGAAAAATCCCGGCAACCTAGTGTACGACGGCTACGAGGATGTGCACGAGGCGCTGGAGGCGTTTGTAATAAAACGCGCCGGCAGCGAAGCTGGGGGCAAAATGCACACTGCAAGGTCAAGAAACGACCAGGTGGTACTCGATGTCAGGATGAAAATACGCGACGACATAAATGACATTTGTGCAGCATTAGCTGATCTAATAGATGGGCTCATCGAAAGGGCATGTGAAACCAAGACTACACCGGTGCCGCTGTACACGCACCTGCAGCACGGACAGATAGGCACTTTTTCACATTATCTGTTATCCTATGCGTTTGCGCTGATGCGCGACATGGAACGGCTGTATCTTACGTACCAGAGGATTAACCAGTCACCTCTCGGCGCATGCGCAATCGGCGGATCCAGCATCCCCATCGACCGGAAGAGGACGGCAGTGATGCTCGGCTTTGATTCCATAGTGAAGAATTCGATAGACGCGACGAGCTCCCGTGATGTATTTCTAGAGTATGTTGCTGACCTTTCGATACTTGCGTCGACACTTGCCAGGATTGCTGAGGACTTTATAATCTGGTCCACAAGTGAATTTGGGTACCTCGAGCTTGCTGACCGGTTTAGCTCGACGTCCAGCGCAATGCCGCAAAAGAAAAACCCGGATCCACTCGAAATTATCCGCGCAAAGTCTGCCATTATCACAGGATACCTTGTTGCGATGCTTGGCATCGTCAAGGCGCTACCGTCAGGCTATAGCCGCGACCTTCAGGAAATGAAGACCCAGCTCTTTGGCTCATCGGTGACGATCGTCACTGAACTCAAGGTCATGAACGGCATGATCAGGTCTGTCCAGATAAACAAGGAGGGGATGATCAAAGCTTCAAATTCGAGCTATGCCATTGCCCTAGACATTGCCGAACAGCTTGTGATTACGGAAAAGGTTCCCTTCAGGACAGCACACGGGATCGTTGGAGCGCTTGTCGATAAGGCTGTGGCGAGGGGAAATGTCCCCCTTGCGAAGCTGCAGCAAGAGGATATTGCCGTCGTCATCAGGGAAAAGAAATCAAATCTGCGAGCCGGCCGAGTCGCGGAAATAATCAGGGATATGACGCCAGACAAATCTCTGAAGGTTCGAAAGTCTGCCGGATCGCCGCATCCATCTGAGCAAGAGGAAATGATCAAAACACTGTCCGAGCAGGTGGCTAACTTTAAGGCCGGCGTTCAGAAGCGGATCAAGATGGTACAAGGTTCATTTGATAGCCTTTCGCGAACCGTCGACAAATACATAGAGTCTTGACTATTATCGCTATCCTTGGGAAATTTCCGCCGAGATGCGCCCCTTGCGTCGGTTCCGTGTGCGCTTACAGCATTAATATGCGCTGATATTCGCTATATTCGGTGCGAAAAGGTTTATATCTTGTTCGAAACTAGTTGAATGATACTTCAAATGTCGCTAAAATCAGACGATCCCAACTACTATGCGCACCAGTACAACTGGACGGGTGAAAACGGTCGGCCCAGGCGGAGGATCAAGATCCTCGACAGCACCTTAAGGGAGGGCGAGCAGCACCCGGGCGTTTCTTTCACGATAAAGCAGAGAATCCAGATAGCATGGATGCTTGATTCTTTTGG
>JBOGQL010000198.1:0-4054 GCA_050748985.1 Nitrososphaera sp.
AGCGAACTATCTGAATCAACTTGGAAACGTTATCACCAGCTCCGGCGTAATCCGGAATCTGTGCACGAAGCAGCTTTCCCTGAAATAATGGTATGCTGGTAAATACTCCTACGTTGAGCCGGGCGGCGGCTTCCAAAATTGAAAGGCTTCCTTCGGATCCCACAGATTGGTTTCTTAGCAATAGGGCCTCGTTGTATGCGAGGTTGTACGGTAGCTGGATGAACCGAAAGTTATGGTTTTTGCCGCCTACCTGCTCTGCCACCTTCAGGCATTGTTCAAGAGACAGGTATTCCGTGCTATCTCGAGGTACCCTGAAGCAAGTCCATGTCGCCATGCCGTAGTACCGTATCTTGCCGCTCGTACGGTACTTTTCATATACTTCAAACACTTTCGCCAGCATCTCCATGAATGTAGTCCTGCCTATGTCCTGATGCCAGCTTTCGAAGGCATTGTGGATATACACCAGATCAATCGTTGACAGGTGCATGTTCATTAGTGATTTTTCGATGCATTTCCCAAGATAGTTCGGATTCATGACATTGTAGCCTGAGCTGATGTCTTCTGCGCTCATCACTTCGGTAGAAATGTACATCTTCTGAATGTATTCCATGACATCCACCGCGGGAAAGTCGCCATCATTGGTGATGTACCCGTTCTTGGTAGAGACGAAAACCTGCTCACGCGAAACTATACCGTCGGTTACAAGCCGGAGAAACGCTCTGCCGATGCTCTTTTCAGATCTCATCGCGCGGTAGTTGATGGCGCTGTCGATGACGTTTACTGCTCCCGATTTGACCGACTGGTAAACCGCATTCTCAACAGCGAGGTCGTCCTCTCTGGTTAATTGGCCAAGGTAGGTCCCCATCCCTAGGCTCGACAAATGCAAATCGTCAAATGTCTTAAAATGGAATTCAGGCTTGCTCCTCGAGGTGGCGTACTCGACATACTTGCGTGTGCCTTCCGGAGTCGCAAAGCCGTCAAGGACTTGGTAGGATGACAATACCCATGGAGCAAGGCAGGATGAGTAATAAACAAATCGAATGCGGCTACTCCCCTGAAGGGAGCAAGCCTTATTTTGCGCGAACGTGAAATATGAAGTATGGCAGTACTGGATCCGAACGTGCTCAATCCTTACGTACTGCTAGGTCCAGGCGTGGCTCCGATTCTGGGCGCGGGGATCACGTCTGTTTCGGTGCTGCTGTCGGTACTTATCTCCAGGTACTTCTTCAAGTCCTATAGCTTTTCTGGGTTCGGTTACCTGCTGGGCCTGCCTGTGGGTTTTGCATTCCTAGGAGCATCGTTCTTTCTCGAGCTGGCAAGCGTACTGTACGTGGCAGATCCTGTGCTTCACCCAGCTTTCTTCTGGATTCAGATGTCCCTGCAATCAGAGGCGCTGGCCCTCATTGCGTTGTCGTACTATTACAAGGGATCTACTCCCGCGACAGACGTTCGGGTCGGCCGCAGCGTGCTGGTCCTTACGCTGCCGCTGCTAATGGTGGCGATTCCCTTCATTGTGCCAACTTCGGTGCTGATAGCGCAGCCGTACTTCAACTACGCGGGTCTTGCGGATCTCAGCTTTTACATGAGGCTATTCAACCTAGCAGTAATAGGCTACATATTCAAGAGTACGATCTTCTCTCTGGTCAGGGCTGCCAACATCAGGCTCCTGTACGTCCCTGCTGCGTTTGCGCTTTTGTGGCTCGAGCAGTACTCGCTTGTAATAGCGTACTTTGACAACAGCGTTGTGGCATTTATCGGCTCGACACTAGCAAGGATAGCAGGGCTTGGGCTTTTCGCATATGTCATGCACAGCGTAACTTCTAGGAGGAAATTGGAGATTGAAGCAAGAAAAGCGGCATAAGCTACAGCTATTCTATGAGATTCTCTGCGCAATAGAGGAGGACGTGATTCACAATGAAGTAGCAAGACCGACGCACATACAGCACTTTACGCGACTATCCTACGATAAGATGATGAATCACTTTGAAGAACTGGAGGAAAAAGGCATGATACACAGGGTCAGTGGTCTTGTCGCAATAACTGCAAAAGGCAAGAAATTCATCGAACAGTACGACCAGCTTATTAACCTTATAGAGAGCGCAGGCCTCTGACCGACACTCGCCGGTTGGTTCATTGCCAAGTCTGGCCGCCGGCCAGTCCCTCGCACTTACCTAGAAAAGGAGGCTTATGGCAAGAACAATTCCAGTTATCCTTGAATATGTCACTGTGGCTGCCATGGCTGGCACCAGCCCCTGCGGAGAATCGCGATTCTTTCGGAGCGTTGCCACGGCCCTTGCAGCAAATGGTATCGATCCAAGGGTGGCAAGGGAATACACTTTGGTGAATCCGAAAAACACTCCGGCCCCAATGATCAGGTATGCTGCGATAAAAAACACCGGAAAAACCGATGCGCTTGTGGATTTCCCCAAGAGAATCACCAGGCTCCGCCGGCCTTTCATTCTGTCTGCTCCGTAATCCGGAAAAGATGTGATGAACAGCACGGTCGCGGACAAAAGTCCTATTATTACTCCCACGGGTATCGCGGCGGAATCCACCAAAGCTGTCTGAACGTAGAATGTCCCAAGAACTATCATCGTTCCCTTGATCGCTACAAAGAGCTCCCCCAGACCGGCATTCACTATGCTCGTAGAGTAAAAGTAAATCGCGGCAACCGCAAATCCGAGTATCAATGCTATGGTGACTCCGCGAATAGCCACAAAGTATGCACCTATGGCGGCTCCCATGACCAGACAAATTATGCCCGCGGCGTACACTGCTCTTGGTGTAAGCAGGTTTTCCGGGAGTACTCCAGTGCCTCCACTAAATTTTGTCCTAATGGTTGCGAGGTCGATTCCCCTCCTGTGATCCCAGTAGTCGTTGAGAAGATCCACGCTTGCATGGAGAAAGACTACGCCGACATACGTGAGCGCAGCATACAAAGGATCGATCTCGCCGGTTTTCCAGTACGCAAGGGATAAGCCCGTGCTTACAGCGATTATCGAAGCTAATAGGAATCTAATTCTGACAGCGCGCAGCCAGCTTGATAGCACGACCGTCGATCATAATATGCCAGACCTTAGTATCCTTTTTGAATTTAGGACATCAAGTGCGGTATGCTAGTCCGCTAGAGGAGTCGACTTCATGGACACTGTGGGTTGGATGGTTGCCTTTCATTTCTAAGATCCACGCTGATTAATCTGACTGGCGAAACAAAGCGCCGTTACGGTTCTATAATTCCAGTTGTTTCTAGTGGCTTACGGCCCATGAAGCCTTCGTCCTTCGCATGCCAGAACTTTATTTCGTCTTCTCCCCTTTTCCAGCAGAGCCAGACTTCTTCATCGAATCGCCTTGAGGGGAAGTCAAGCAGGCCTTCATCAACACTCTTGATAACCACTCCGGTCGCCTCAAGCTCTTCTATTGCTTTGTATAGCTGCGTGACCAAAGCATTCAATTCCTGTTTCTTCACAACGAACCGGTCGAATTTGCTGCCAGATTCGACTATCATCTGTAGATCTTGCTGCGTGGAAACAACACGGTTCTTTTGCGCTATGATGTTGTCGAATACCCTCTTTACATCCGGGAGTGCTTTGTTTGCGTCCTGAGGCGTGAAAAGCCTGTACATTTCCCTGACACCACCGTTGAGCGTCACAGATAATTTATGCCTTTAGCGCTATCGTAATAAACGCTCAGCCGTTAACAACATCAACCCGGTAGGACTGGCTGTAAATCTCTGGCCTATTTTCACCCCTGAATGATGCAATTATTCTTTCGTTTTTGGGATCAAGTTTCACGTGCAGCTCTGCATCGCCGTCGTTTGTCGGTATTGAATGCTTGAATTCTATCGGAGCTGAATCCCCATCGTGCAGTTCTTGCGGAATTCTCGGCTCCAGCTGGATCTTGTGCGCAATCATGTCAATGTTCATCCCCAGCATCATTTCTACAAACGAATAGGCATACATCCCGGCCGACCATGCCTGCAATATGCATGAGTTGAACGGTTCTGGCCTGTCACCCCTGTAGGTCTCCGCGAACATGCCGTTCTCGTACAAGATCC
>JBOGQL010000199.1:0-9239 GCA_050748985.1 Nitrososphaera sp.
ACTACAAAGTATCGCTCAGATGGCCGGAACAGATACTCCCTGAACAGCCAGTCACGTTCGGCGTAAGGGTAGCCGACAAGTCGGACAGTCCGATAGCTTCAGCAACCTACGAGCTGATCATAGATGACAAGGACGGTAACGAAATATCGCGCGCAGGTGGCGTGACAACCCCCGAAGGCATCTCGTCGCAAGACGTCACCTTTGCTTCGCAGGGGACTTTCACGGTAAGAGTAGAGAAGATACAGGGAAGTAGCGAGTCAGTCCAGTCCAGCATCACGGTCGTTCCGGAATTCCCAGTCGCGTTTGCGTCAGTCGCCGCTGCTGTCGCGATAGGCGCGATAATTGCGGCAAGGCGGACTTCGATGTTCACCGGCAAGACGTATTAGATACATCAGATATTGCAACCTCATGTCAGAGGATGAATATCGCAAGCTTTCAGAAAGCGAGATCCAGCAGGAAGTAAGCAAGCTCACTGGCTGGAAGGTCGTCGGAGGCAAGCTTAACAAGAGCTTTGAGTTCGAAGACTTTGTCCATGCATTTGGCTTCATGACGCGAGTGGCGATGGAAGCCGAAAAAATGAATCACCACCCGGAGTGGTTCAACGTGTACAATAGAGTGAAAATAGACCTGGTGACTCATGATGTCGGCGGGATAAGCAATTACGATTTCAAGCTTGCAAAGATAATCGACGGCGCGGCTAAAGGCTGAATTGAGTCTTACCATGGTTTAGCGGCGCCTAGTCACTGCACGAAGCCTCTGGTGGTAGGCGAGTATAGCCGCGACAGTCTTGCAATCCTGAATTTTGCCGCTCTTGCATTTTCTCACAACCTCATCAAGCCGGAATCTCTTGATGGCTATATCCTCGTCTTCGTCCAAGGTTCCTCTTTTCATTTTCTTCAACCCAGTGGCCACGAAAACATGCATGAATTCCGTGTCGTAGCCCGGGGCGAGATTCCATTGTGCGAGCGGCCTCAGCCGGCCAGAGACTCCTATCTCTTCAGCCATTTCTCTTGCTGCTGCATGCTTCGGAGTTTCGCCCTTTTCGATCTTGCCCGCCGGTATTTCTATCAGGGTCTTGCCAGCAGCGCGGCGGTACTGTGTCACCAAAAGTACGGAATCGCCGTCAATGACTGGCACGATTCCCACGGATTGCTGATGTTCAACTATCTCCTTCTCGACGGTCCTTCCATTCAGCGAAAACATATCCTTTCTGAGAGATATTGCGCCGGAATAGATTCTGCGGCTCTCTAACAGCCTGACTCTACTCATTCACCCCGAACACCGTGAGACGCCTGAATAAACCTTGGTCGCTAATTTTATATCCGCTATCAGGCTTTCAGTCAGCGTGGACTTTATTGACGGAGACGGGAACATCGTTGTGCCCAAGTCCGTCAGACCGATAATTGAACTCAAAGAGACCGGCCTCGGGGGGAGGAAGGGTGCGATGAGGCAGTTCCGGCACGGCAGGCTCCACATACGGGACTATGAAACTCATTATACGGTGCACATGGACAGGATAGACCCTTTGAGGAACCCCTTCGGCCATCTGCTTGTCGACGCACCGGAATATCTGGCCGGCGCGGCTGCAGCTGCAATCGTTGCAAAGCGCGTCGGCACCGCGGTGTACCGCAGGAGCAGGCAAGAAGGCAGGAGCAGCAGAGAAGCCGCGATTAAAGCAGCTGTAGCCGGCTATGTTGCAGGCTCTTCCGCGGGACGTCTGGTCTACGACGCGGCTAATTCGTTAAAGAACAAAAGAGGAGCCTAGAACAAATGGAGAGCCCCTCGCAGATCAGAAAAGATGACAATATCAATCCTGAGCAGGAGAAGCC
Source organism: Nitrososphaera sp. (assembly GCA_050748985.1). Classification (GTDB taxonomy): domain Archaea; phylum Thermoproteota; class Nitrososphaeria; order Nitrososphaerales; family Nitrososphaeraceae; genus Nitrososphaera. Next base: position 1,830 of record JBOGQL010000199.1, read on the forward strand.
TGTGTTCCCGAGGCCCTCCAAGCTTCACGTCGCCAAAGTAGTCCTCAAGCTAATTCCAGTCGTCATAAATTTCCGAAGAGACAGGCGGGAATGGGTCAGGCGCGAGGGCAGAAACGTGGATGAAGCGAAATATCGACGTCATGCTTTGAAGGCGCTTCAAACTTTCATCGAGCTTGGACCCTCGTACATCAAGCTGGGTCAATGGCTCTCTACTCGCGTTGACATACTGCCCCAGCCTTACCTTGAAGTGCTGTCGAAACTCCAGGACGATGTGCCGCCCGCGCCGTTTTCTGAAATTGTTCCGATAATAGAGAGGGAGGTGGGCAAGGTCAAAGAGGCTTTTGAGGAATTCGATCCGGCGCCGCTTTCAGGCGCAAGCCTCGGCCAGGTATATGTGGCAAAGTACGCGGGAAAAAACGTCATCGTCAAGGTAGGCAGGCCCAATATCGAGCGGATAATAGAGGACGACGTTTACGTTCTGAAAAAGATCCTCCCGCTCGCGACGCGCTTTATCGATCCGAACCTTCGATTTTCCGCTGAGGCCATGCTGGCGCAATTTATCGAAACAGTCCACGAGGAAATGGACTATCGCATAGAGGCGCAGAACCTGCTTACGATCAAGCGCAACCTGGAAAACGATACTTCGGTTCTGGTGCCGGAAGTGTTTCTTGATAGGACTACAAAGCACGTTCTGACCATGGAATACCTGCCGGGGATCAAGGTTACCGATGTCCAGAGGCTGGACGACAAGAACATTGACAGAGAAAAGCTGGTTGTAAAGGTGCACCGGCTATTCTTCAGGATGCTCTTGCGCCACAACATTTTTCACGCCGATCCTCATCCAGGCAACATTTCCGTAACGGACGACGGCCGGCTTATCCTTTACGATTTCGGGATGGTGGGAAGGCTCGATAGCGACACCCGCACCCGGCTCGTCCGCCTGTACCTGGGACTCATAGACAAGGACCCAGAGCGGACGGTCAACGTTCTGATAGAGCTCGGAACGCTCGAGCCGACTGTCAACCGTTACGTGGTAGAACGCGGGATTGCGTTGAGCATCCAGACAATGTACGGCAAGGAAGTCGACAAGATGGAGGTCAAGGCCCTGATGGACCTTGCCAACAAGACGATGAGCCGTTTCCCGTTCAGGCTGCCCAAGAACCTGGCACTGTACATGCGTATGGCCTCGATCCTGGAGGGCATTTATCTTCACCACAGGGTCAAGTTCCAGTTTGTAAGGGTCCTCGGCAACCTGCTTGAAGAGGAGGGCATGGTAAAGGACGCTTACATCGAAGAAGTGAAGGTCTCCGCGAAAAGGTTTGCAAAGGGGATCCAGGATTCTGTGAGCGTTGCCCCGCTGCTGAAGAGCTATCTTGAAACGATTGGTCCGTTCGGCAGAGAGGAGAGAAACAATGGCACACTTGCTGCAGCCGTTCTCGCGTCGGCGCTTTTCATAGGCTCGGCGCTCATGCTTCCATACAACGCCTACCTGGCATACGGAGGGTTTGCAGCTGCGGCCGTTGCTGTAGCAGCTGCCTTGTTAAGAAAATTACGATGACCTTGCAAAAGCGCCGAGAGAACCCAAAGAATTCAGGTCGTTGGATGAACCGCTGGCCAGCAGCAACATTCATGCAAAATACAATTTTGACACTCTTGGGGTGAGGCGCTATTTACACAGTCTGAAGGGAGACAGCCGCAGTCAGCGCATCTGATCCGCATAATCGCAGGATTGCAGAGTACCAATTATAGTGTTTGCAAGTGCCCTATCACGGGGCGGGAGCTGGGAGATCGTTGCCCTACGTTATGGGGATGCTTGTGGATTTCGGGATCGGGATCCTAAGAGTAACGACGCCGTTTTCGTATGTCGCCTTGCCCACTATTTTTTCTTCCTCTTTGACCGAGATCGGAAGCGGTATCTTTTTGTCGATCTTTGCGGGCCTGTGCCTGTAATAGATTGTCCCAAGCGCTTCGTCATGTTCCCTCTTGGCGCTTATCGACAGCACGTTACCGCTTATCCTCAGGCTGATGTCCTTCTTCGCAAAACCCGGCAGGTCGATGGCGACAACCAGATCGCTGCCGTCTTCAACGATGTCGATTGCAGGCATTACGAACTCGTAGAATTCTCTTGACTTGCTGTCAAGCTCCTTGGCAAGCTCTTTTGCCATGTATCTTCCAATGCCCATGTCGTAAGTTCGTCGAGAAGGTATAAATCCTTTCTTTCGCTGAGCCAAGATTTTTCTAAAAAAGTAAAAATAGTCCCAGAAGGATATGGTTGCAAATGTACGCCGGGTCGTACGATATGCCCAACTGCAATGCCTGCGGCCGCGAGGTCAGGCCGGGCGAACTGTCAGAAAGTTTCTCGTGTCCCAAGTGCAAGAGTGCGAGGATCTGGCGGTGCGAAGGATGCAAGGGCAAGCAGAAAAAGTACCGGTGTGCGTCCTGCGGTTACGAAGGATCCTAAGTAAGAACTTTGAAAAAGTTTTTGACCAGATCGCGCTGTTCCTGCTGCATTGAAATAATCGCGTCAACGAGCTCTTTCTCCACGGCGATCTGGTTTGCGATCACTGATCGCAATTTCTTCGCGTCCAGTGGCGCGATATTGTCAATTTCGCCCGTGCTGTAGGCATAGATGTATTCATTTATTATTTTTGAAATAAACGAAGGCGCAACCTGGATGAGGAACAGCATCCCCTCCTTCATTGCCCTGGCGCCCTGGTCGCCGGAAGGAAGCGTAGAAACGTATGACTGCAGCAGTTTCATCTTCATGTCGCCCACCTCCTCGATCGAAGACGCGACCAGTATGCCCGCGTCTGTGAGCTCGTAGAACGGCACGCCTTCCAGCTGCAGCGCTCTGGGTCCTCGCCTGAGCGGCAGCCTGCCTCCCTCTTTAACGACCCCCACCGGGATCAGGACTTCATCTAGGTCCCGGAAGATGCCCGAATAGATGTTCTGCCAGAGGATGCCGTGCTGCTTCGCTATGGCATGCGCTATAGAAGTCCTTGTTCTGAGATCGGGGCTCTGCTCAGTGGCAAGATGCGCGATAATGCCGCGTTGCCTTTTTGCCTCGCCGGTAAACTTGTTCTTCCTTGTCTTAAAGGTGTCAAAAATTGCAATATTCGACTTCTCGTCCTTCATTCAGCAAGGTACCCCAATAACCGCTCTAGAATCCCCGTTATTATTTTAATTTGTTGGTTTTAGGGATTTAACTCTCGATGCGTCTCACGTGTAAAATGCCACAGACTGCTATCTGTTACAAATAATGCTCAACATCTTTTTATTGATGCCCGGATGACCCTAGGCGTTGACGGGAATGAAAGGCAAGATTGTGGTGATCGAGGGGACTGACAAGGCTGGCAAGACCACCCAATCTCGCATGCTTCTGGAAGCCCTGAAGAACCTGGGCAAGGTATGCGTCATTTTGGACTTTCCGGATTACACTACACCAATCGGTATGGAGATAAGGGCGTTCTTGGACGGAAGGCGCGACTATCCCACGGAAGCAAAGCATCTGCTGTTCTCCGCGAACCGATGGGAGAAAAAGAAAGAAATTGAAAGCATGGTGGAGAACGGCACCACCGTCGTCATGAACAGGTACTGGCAGTCAAACCTTGTCTACGGAGCCGCAAACAGTGTCGATCCCGGCTGGCTGATGAAACTTGACAAGGGCTTGCCGAAGGAGGACCTTGTCATTGTCCTGCTAGTGAGTCCTACGCTTTCAACCAAGAGGGCAGAAACTCAGGACGCCTTTGAGGCCGATCCCCAGCTTGCTGCCAAGGCTTACAAGAATTATGTCAGATACGCCAAGCAGTTCGGTTGGAAAGTCATCAACGGTTCAAAGAGCAAAGATCAGGTGCATCAGGAGATCATGAAACTCGTAAGAAAAGAGCTGAAAGTTTAAGTCTCGCGTTTCTCCATGTGCAGTGGCAATGGAATTTGCGGGAGAGATCACCGACCCTGTCCACAAGTCAATCAGGTTCTCCCAGGTTGAAAAGGAAGTCATCGATTGCCCGGAATTCCAGCGCCTACGGAGAATAAGGCAGCTGGCCGGAGCCCATCTTGTATATCCAAGCGCACAGCATTCGCGATTCGAGCATTCGCTTGGGGCGATGCACATCGCGGGCCTTGCCGGCGAATCGCTGCTCCGCAAGGGGTACATCGACAATGATGAGGTGGTTCAGGAGCTCAGGCTTGCTGCGCTCCTGCACGACATAGGTCACGGGCCCTTTTCCCATCTGTTTGAGGAGGTGCTCGAGTACCGGCGAAATACGAGCCACGAAGAAATCGGGAAAAAAATCGTCAAGAGCAGCGATATCGCTAACATCCTTGGCAAACATGGATATAGTGCGGATCAGATTTGCAGGATGTCTTTTTCCGCTGGAAAAGTGACCTTCCTGAACGAAGTCATATCAGGGGGACTTTCCGCGGACATGATGGATTATCTTCCAAGGGACGGGCTATTTACCGGTGCAGAATACGCCAAGGTGGACTATCATAGAATAGTTAGTTCGCTGGAAGTGTGGAAGAACCGCTTGGCAATAGAGAAGTCCGCACTGAATTCCCTTGAATCTATGCTTATCTCACGTTATCAGATGTTCAAGGCTGTGTACTTCCACAAGACTGTGCGGGCCGCCGAGGTAATGCTTGTGAACTCGATGATCGCTGCAGACAGGGAACTCAGACTGACCGACACTTCGCTTGACAACTATCTTGCTCTGACAGATGAAGCAACACTTGAACGACTTTGTGCTATCGAGGGGGCAGGCAAGATTGCGTTTGCGGCGAGACTTGCGCGGGACTACCGCGATAGGAGGCTGCTCAAGAGTGTCTATGAAAAATTCCTGCACAAGCGGGACAGAACCCGGATGGACAGAAAGGCTCTGAAGGATTTAGCTGTCCGAATTGCGGACGGGGCGCGCGTCGACAGCGACTATGTCATCGTAGATGCGTCACGTGCGCCTTCTATGCCTCTGACGCCCACAAAGGTCGAGATGTATTCCGTGCTTACAGTCGACAGGGACGGCGGTCGCGAAATGCCGATTTCAGAGATCCCGCTCGTGGAACCGATCTCCGGGTTCTTCGACATGTTGCGGGTGTACACTACGGCCGAAAACCGCGGCAAAGTAGAGCGATCCGTTAAAAAGGTGCTAGGCGATCAGGAGACCCTGTATATGGGAGGCGGCAAGGTCGGCCACTAGGGAGCGAATCGTCATCAAGCTTAGCGGGAAAGTGTTTGGAGACAGCCCCGGCGAAATAAGAAGGCATGCCGCCATGCTGGCCGAAGTAAGCAAACAAGTTCAGCTGGTCGTGGTTGCAGGAGGAGGCAAAGTTGCCCGTCATTACATCGACCTCGCGAGAGAATTTGGTTCGGACGAGGCAACTCTTGACACGATCGGGATAGAGGTTTCGAGATTGAACGCAAAGCTGGTAATTGCTGCACTTGGAGACAAGGCTTATCCTGCTGTTCCCACTGACCTAGAAGCTGTGGCCTCTGCGGCTGCGAGCGGCAAAATTGTAGTGACAGGCGGCCTTCACCCCGGGCAAAGCACCAACGCAACGGCTGCACTCATTGCAGAAAAAGTCAGAGCGTCCAAGTTCCTGAACGCCACCGACGTAGAAGGCATCTATGATCTGGACCCGAACAAGAACAAGAACGCCAGGCTATTCAAAGAAATTACCGTGAAGAAGTGCATCGAACTGCTCGTTTCGGAAAATTCTGCGGCCGGCTCTTACAACCTGATGGACATCGTTGCGCTCAAGGTCATACAGCGATCGCGAATTCCAACAGTAGTGCTGAAGTCTGATGTCACGGTTATCAGGAACGCGATAGATGGCAGGGCCACCGGAACGCGCATCGTATTCTAGGATACAGTCTTGATCTTCCCTGAAAACTCTTGCATCCCGTCTGAAAGCATTTTCTTGAAAATTTCTTCTCCTTTCTCTATGGGCATCGGCCTTGATTGCGCCTTGGAATAGCCATCTTTGTCACAGATAAAGAGCATCGCTTCAGCGCCTCTTGTCATCTTGCCTGCCAGGTCCTCTTCGCCCACAGGCTCAAACCCCGACTCGCCCTGCTTGATGGTGTAGGTGAGCATCGCAAAGCCCGCATAGTCGAAAAGTTTCATTTGCGCTTTCTGCGCCCTTTCCTTGCCGATGTGCGCGGCCTTGTGGTATTGCACCGCGGCAGCAATTCCGCTGCATGCAGAGTATAAGCATTTGCTTCTTCCCAGCTAATTTTGCGATTTGCCGAAAATAATTGGGGGTAGGCCAGGTTAGCCTACTTCAGTATTTTCAGTTTCCTGAACGCGATTATCAGGCCAGTTGCTGCTGCCAGGATCGTGGGTGCGACAGGAAATTCCGGAACTACCATGATAGCCAGTTCTGTAGTGCCGCTTCTGGTAGTGTCGTATGGAGGAGTCAATCCCGTGCCTATAACCGTTACCACCATCTTGAGGTTCCCAGTACTGTCGAAGGTAATGCTATGCACGTCGCTCCCGTCGTGGGAGTGAACGTCTTCCACGGACTCTACGACGCTGCCTGCTTCATCCATGAACTCGACGTCATAGTTAACGTGGGCAAGGGATTCGCCGGAAGTTGGGTTCTGAAAACCAAGAGAGAATTCCACGCTCTGACCGGCTTCTATCTCTTCCGGAGTCCAGTCGATCACGACGTTTACAGAGTCGTTGTCTGTCTTTGTGTTCACCGGCGGCGTCACTTCCAACTCTTGGGCGGCGGCTGCCTGAAGATTCAGAGTCCCAGTGCCAAGAAGGGTGCCAAGGACTGCTAAGGGCAGCAATGACACAGCTACCTTCCTTGCTTCAGTGATCATTGATACATGCTACGTTGACGATGCTTATATCGATGTCGACGATTGTCATGGGGAACATGTTCTAACTCTGGACGTAATCGTTTGCAGATGCTGAATCATGAATGGCTCGTAACAGTAACCTGAAGCGACAGCTTTAAAGCGCTGGTACAAGACAGACATTGCAATTGTGAATACTAAAGCCCTCTATGCAGCGGGCGGAGGCATTGCGGCGGCTGCGATAGCGATATTTTTCCTCGTTGGTCCCGGAAATATTAGGGCTCCAGGATTCGTACCGGGGAGCCAGAACGAACAGCCAGCTCCGGCTGAGCTCCAGGTTTCAATCAAAGACATAATAGTAGAAAAGATCGACGAAAAGAATGCAAACATTAGAATTGAATTCGACGCTTTTAATCCCAACAAGAGTCTGATACAATTCGAAACGGTTCACTATACTATCTACGTCGGGGAATTTCGGATGACATCAGGCGACATCGGCGCAATTCCGGAGGGCTTTGTCGCATCATCAGGAGACCTGACCTACGTACCTTTCGAGAGCTCGATCACTCTAAAGAATAGCCAAGTGGCGATTCGAACCAATCTTACTG
>JBOGQL010000200.1:0-4334 GCA_050748985.1 Nitrososphaera sp.
TGAGGCCGTACCTGGAACAAGAATCAGTAGAGATGATTGCAGGGCCTCCGGCATTGGAGACTATGACAATTCCGCCATCCGGGATCGGCTGCTTTGAAAATGCCGTCGCAAGATCGAACAGCTCGCCCATCGTGTCCACGCGGATCACTCCGCACTGGGCAAACGCAGCGTCGTAATTTGCGTCAGAGCCTCCAAGAGCGCCCGTGTGCGAAGCCGCGGCTTTGGCGCCCTCCGCTGTCCTTCCAGCTTTGAGCACGACTATCGGCTTGCGTTTCTCCGTCGTTATCCTTTTTGCGATGTCCATGAACCGCTTCGCGCTCCTGATGTCCTCAAGGTACATCACTATGACCTTGGTGTCGTCGTCTTCCGCCAGGAGCTCCAGGATGTCGCTCTCGTCCATGTCAACCTTGTTGCCCATGCTGATCACTTTGGAAAATCCGATGTTCTGCGCCTCGGCGTCCTCGACGGTGGCTGCGCAGATCGCCCCGCTCTGCGAGACAAGCGCGACGCCGCCGTGTTTTGGGGTGATCTTTAGGAACGTGGAATTCATCATGTTGTCCTTTGAAAGGCTCATGATCCCAAGGCAGTTGGGGCCGATGACTCGCGTGCCATATTTCTTGGAAATTTCGCCGACCTCCTTTTCCAGCTTGGCTCCTGTTTCATCGACCTCCTTGAATCCCGCCGACACTATGATCGCGCCCTTGATGCCCTTCTTGCCGACTTCTTCCATCACCGCGGGGGTGAACCTGCTTGGCGCGGCTACAACCGCAAGGTCGACTGTTTCTGGAATTTCGAGCACGGTCTTGAAGGCTGTCAGGCCGCCTACAGTGGGGTTCGAAGGTGTAACGGGGTAGATCTTGCCCTTGAAGTGTTTTGCGATGTTGTTAAAAATAGTCTTGCCAATGCCGGGCTTTTCAGAAGCACCAATGACGGCAATCGACCGGGGCGAGAAAAATATGGAATCGGACATACGAGGTGGAAAGCGTCTCCGGATGGTTATAAACCCTCCACTAACTTTTTTACCGGCAAAGCAGAAACGTTGAATTGATGGCAGCTGGCCTTTGGGTCGTACTGGTAATACCGGCTATTCTCGCATTTCTCTTTGGAGCCTGGGTGTTCTACAATGTCCTAGTCGATGTATCACACAGGTACGATGTCGGACCCAGAGCCAGCTGTGTTGAAGGGTGCCAGAGGCCGCCTAGCAACACGGGCTAATCATAACTTTCAATCCCGCGCTTCGCAACCTTTATTTTCAATCGTCAGACGCTAGAATTCGTTGAGCTCGATAGATGCCTTTGTAGACTCTGAAATGGGCAACCTGATCGCAGACCTGCAGGCGCTGATAAGGCAGCCAAGCGTATCTGCAAAAAAGCAGGGACTGGTCGAGTGCGCCAATCTTGTAGCGACCACCATGAGAAAAGCCGGCATTGCGTCCGAGCTCCTCTATCTGGATGACAGGACCATCCCGCCAGTAGTCTATGGAGAAGTAAAGTCAAAAACGAACCCGGGCAAGACGATATTGTTCTACAATCACTACGACGTGCAGCCGGAGGAACCGATTGAGCTCTGGGATGCTGATCCCTTCAGCGGCAAGCTGGAGGGCAACCGAGTCTATGGACGCGGCTCGGCTGATGACAAAGGAGAGCTGATAACCCGGATTAAGGCAGTAGAGTACTTCCTCAAAAATAGAGACAACGTGCCGTGCAACATCAGGTTCATTGTGGAAGGCGAGGAGGAGATCGGAAGCGTGAACGTCGAACGGTACCTAGAAAAGTACCGGCACAGGCTCGGCTGCGAGGGCGTGATCTGGGAGTTTGGCTATGTTGACGCAAAGGACAGACCTATTATCAGCCTTGGGATGAAAGGGCTCCTGTATGTCGAGCTCGTTGCTAGGGGACCATCCAGGGACGCACACAGCAGCCTTGCGGTCCTCATCGAAAACCCGGCCTGGCGGCTGGTCTCCGCCCTAGCGACTATTCGCGATCAGAACGGGAGAATTCTGATAAAGGACTGGTACAGAGAGGCTAGACCGTTCACGGATCAGGAGCTTGCTATGGTAGCAGGCGAGCCATTTGACGAACAGGAGTTCAAACAGGAATATGGCGTCAGCAGGTTTGTTGCCGGCGCCCAGGGCAAGGAAATTAAGAAGGCTCTTGTGGGGATGCCTACCTGCAACATCGCGGGTTTCAACTCTGGTTATGTCGGAGAAGGCGCCAAGACGGTCCTGCCGTCGCAAGCCATGGCAAAGCTGGACTTTCGGCTAGTGCCGGACATGGTGCCGGAGCGGCAGCTCGAGCGGCTTAAGCGCCATCTTGAGGAGAATGGTTTCAGCGACATTGAAGTCAGGTTCATACATGGAGAAGCCGCCGCCAGAACCCCGGTAGATCACCCGTTCGTCCGGCAGGTCGAACAGGCTGCACAGGAGACATTCGGCCCTTCCATAATCAGCGTGTCGTCAGCGGGCACGGGCCCGATGTATTCATTCGTGAAGGTCCTTGGAGCTCCCTGCATCTCTATCGGCAGCACCTACATGTTCGCTCGGATCCACTCGCCGAACGAGTTTGCCAGGATCGACCTTTTGAACAAGACGACGAAGTGCCTCAGCAGGGTCATAGAAAAGTTTGCTGCGGGCTAGAGAGATACTATAGAACATTGCATCATAAAGCTATATAATATCATATTTTCTCATTGATCATACGAAATATCGAACTCGAACGGACATCTCAGCCCTTATATTGCTGGCGGCAAGCGAGAGCATCACAAGAACAAGAGCGATGTACGATTCATACCTGAGCTACGAACAACTAGCGGATTATCTAACAATCCTGACAGAAAATCGATTTCTCGAATATGAACGACGATCGCAGACCTACAAAACCACAGAAAAGGGCTTGAGGTTTCTTAGGGCCTATAACAATCCCGAAGAAAACATGGTGCTCAAGGCGCCAGAATGACTTTGTCGTCTGGTGCAGCATTTCTAGGTATTGCACCCACACATCATGTATTCGTCCCGTCCGCGCACGGTCCTAAAGGGCGACTTATAAAGCAGTTCTGTGCTCGCAAACTGTTCTAGGCAATTAGCATGGTTCGCCGAAGTCATAATACCTTTAATTTGCCAGCGCAAACACCGGCTACGAAGTTGGATAGTAGATCGGTTTTGCAGACCGAGCGTATCAGGTACAAGGACCCAGACTACAGCGACAACGAGATCGACGGCTTGATGCGTTATTTTCGAATCGAGAGTTATTCGAAGCTGCCATCACTGCTGAAGGGCATGGGCATCAGAAAGACATAGTGGGCAGGCAGAGCATTTTCAATATAGCCGCTTAATTAATTACGACTTTGCAATTCACAGGCGATCTTGTCTTATTTATATATCAGATAGTAGAAAGTTACAGTAATGTCGTCGTCGAAAACTGTAATGATCGTCGATGACGATTCAGACGTTCTCGCAATTACTCGCAGGGGGTTGGAGCTGAATGGCTTTGGCGTTCATGCATTCTCTGACGCGATCGCCGCATTATCTCATGTCGAAGAGAGCTGCAAAGATTGCGGGATGCTCGTCTCGGATATTCGGATGCCGCAGATGAACGGGTTTCAGCTTGTTCGGAGGATTAAGGAATTACGGCCTGATATGAAAATCATCTTAATGACCGCGTTCGAAATTAACAAGTCAGAGCTTGAATCTGTTCTACCTTCAACGCCTGTAAACGACTTGATCAGGAAGCCCTTTTCGCCCTCACACCTAGCAGAGATCATAAAGCAAGTGTATGCAGAAGCTGTGAAAGACCCGGCTGATCGTGACGGACCATAGCATGCGTGGCCGCCGAAAGTTCGTTTCTGCTCTAATTACAACCTGAAATCTCTAGCTTGCTTGTTCGAGACTGAAACGCTAATTTCAACATGAATAGAACGCTCATGCAAGCACACTAACCCGAAGATAAACCCGGCTCGTATTAGACCGGAGAAAGCGAGTGGATGGGGAGAGATTCGAACTCTCGACCACCTGCGTGTAAGGCAGGTATCCTAACCAGGCTAGACTACCCATCCGGCTAAAACTGCAGGTCAATTCTGTCAGTCTATATTAATAGTATTTGGGAAATTGCGCAAAAATAACCAATATATATCTCAGAAGAAAGTTCATTTTCGAGTGTTTATTGCCAAGAAGAAAACTTCTCCGTTCATTCTTTGTAATCGCATTTCTAGCAGCAATGATGATTCTTGTTCCCTCCGGAATTCCCAGTCGCGTTTGCGTGGGTCGCCGCTGCTGTTGCGATAGGCGCGATAATTGCGGCAAGGCGGACTTCGATGTTCACCGGCAAGACGTATTAGAT
>JBOGQL010000201.1:0-2279 GCA_050748985.1 Nitrososphaera sp.
GGCGTACCTGATGCTTCAGACCGCGATCGTTGCTCATCAAGGAATGGACTCGAAGCTCCGCGCGGCGGTACGTAAGGACCTCAAGGGCAAGTTCTCGGCTGTGTTGTACGTCGTGGCGATTCCACTGGCCTTCGCCAATCAGTGGATCGCCATTGGGCTTTATGTCTTCGTGGCGCTCATGTGGCTCATCCCCGACCGGCGAATCGAGTCGAAGGTGGGGCGATGAGTCATTCTCGCGCTGATGGGAAACTAGGCTGACTAGCCAAGCGTGGTGTCAGTGGTTCCGCCTAACTCACCGCTGCAACTGACCGCTCGCTTCGCTCGCGGCGGCTAAGCGGCTGAGGCGTTAGGCGCGTGGAGGGGCTGTGTCTGATCTGAATGACCCGAGAGTATTTTTCGCGGCTGAACGAACTCTACTCGCTTGGACCCGTACCAGTCTTGCGTTGATGGCTTTTGGCTTTGTCATCGAGCGTTTTGGTTTGTTTGTTCGTATGTTCATGTCAGAAGAGGGACAGGTATTGCAGAAAGACGCCTCGTTTTGGGTTGGTATTGCCTTCATTCTATTCGGGGCAATCTTGGCACTTCTTGCCGCAGTCCAGTACCGACGCATCCTGAGCACGCTTAAGCCCGCGGAAATTCCAGAGGGCTATTGGGTTAACATTGGCGTGTTCGCCAATCTGGTTTTGGCGGTTTTTGGAGTGGCGATAAGTGTTTACTTCTTTTCCGGATTGCATTGAGGGTTCCCGGACGACTCCCTGGTGGTGCGCTGAACGATGAAGGGGGAAATGGGGTCAGAGAACAACTTTGTTCGGATCGTAGAAAAGCCTGATGCTTCGACGTACGCGAGTCATCGGGAGGAGAAGTGAAACCTACGCTGAAAGCTGGTATTGAGTACGAGTTTCGGTTCCGCGTTCCGGAATCAAAGACTGTCCCGGCGCTCTACCCCGAGTCGCCCGAATTTCGAGAAATGCCACAGGTCTTTGCCACGGGGTTCATGGTGGGTTTTCTCGAATGGGCCTGCATCAAAGCGGTCAACCCCCACCTCGACTGGCCGGAAGAGCAAACCGTCGGGACCCATGTCAATGTCAGCCACTCAGCCGCGACACCGCCCGGCCTGGAAGTCACCGCGAAAGTCAAGCTCACCCAGGTTGATGGCAGGCGTTTGGTGTTCGAGGTGGAGGCCAATGATGGGGTGGACGTCATCAGCAAAGGCACACACGAACGCTTCGTCATCAATCGGGCACGGTTTTCTGAAAAGGTGAAGCAGAAGGCACAAACAGGAAAAACATAACAAGCCAGCCCAGCCATAGTTAGGACGCATGGAGCAACCGTGAAGCCGACCCTCATCGGTTATTTCCCTAAACGGACTATGAGACGCCCCGACTGGCTAAAGGCTGCTGGTGTAGAAGCAATCTGCAACGTTTCGGAGTGCGTCTCGGAAGGGCCAGACGGCTGGATTGAGCATTGGCGACACAACGATCTATGGGTGTATGACAGTCCCGAATTGGCATGGAGTGTTGTGTCAGAAGACATCCGTCACGGCTTCGAGCTTTACGCTTATCGGATGCTTCCGGTCAAGTTCGACGAGGGTCAGCAAGAGCCGTTCGAGATTCCACCACTGCGAGTTGAGCCGCTCGATAGCTCATTCGAGTGCCTCGGCTTCGACATCGTCAGCCGGAGTGCCGGAAGCAGCTTTGAGTGTTCGCCGCTGTCGTGCAACCACATGGCGGAGCAGTGCGCCGTCAATCGTTACTGCTTGGTGGAAGACCATGAGACAGCCTTACGGCTCGCGAGCGGGTTCGAGGCTGCCGGCTGCGAGCCTGGGCCTTATTATGTGGTCGAGGTTTGGAGACGGAGACATGATGCTGCCTAACACCTTGGGGAGTGGCTCCTGCGATGACTCTGGATAGACAAGAGATGAGGATGGCGTGGTCAGGACGCGGGAGTCTCGCGGAACCAGGGCTTCAGCCAGGGCAACAGGGCAAGGGAGGGCAGCGACAAGAGAAAGGTCAGCGCAAAGTAGTCTCCATACCCCAGCTGTTCGGCGCCGAGGCCACTCACGGCCCCGGCCAATCGCCCGGTGAGGGCGAAGAGGGACGAGAGGAAGGCGTACTGGATCGTGGCGTGCTCCTTCTCGCAGACATTCATGAGGAAGGCGAGAAAGGCCGCTGTCCCGAGCCCACCGGTGAAGGACTCAAAGACTGACGCCCCGTACAGGCCAAGCCGGCCCAGATTCCCCCACGCCACCACGGCATACCCAAGATTGGACGCAGCCTGGA
>JBOGQL010000202.1:0-3281 GCA_050748985.1 Nitrososphaera sp.
GATTACGTCCCTGCAAACTTTAAGGTCGTTACGAAAACAACATACCATGGCAAGATCCCCAAGTTTGTCGACGAAAAGCTCGCGGCATTCATGGGATTCCTCACCGGTGACGGTTGGTGCAGATCCAACGGTTACAGGATTGGATTCATAGTGTCCCAAAAAGAAGAGGAGCTCCTGCGGCCCCTTCTTCAGATGGGCGAGGAATTGTTTGGCTTGGAGGCTCGCCTGTCAAAGAAAGGCTTTCCGGGCCAAGTTGTACTCATGAACGACGGTCGGCAGGTGGTACGAACCATGTATGTGACCAATGTGGAATATGATTCAAGGAATCTCGCAGAAATGTTCTCCTTCCTGAGGGAAAAGCGGATTCCTGAATCAATATTCCAATCTCCGAACAGCGTGGTCGCATCCTATCTGAAGTGGCTTTTTGAAGCCGACGGCACCGTATTCAGCAAGGGAAGAGGTAGCCGCGGGGTACAGCTGAAATCGAAGGGGATCGAGCTTTTGCGCGATGTTCAGTTACTGTTACTGAGATTCGGAATACACTCACGCATAATAGCACACGAGACAGGTAATAGTCTGGTTATTAGACGAGGACCTGCAATAGTAAAGTATGCGGACGAAATCGGATTTGTGTCAAAGGCAAAGCAGGAGAAGCTAAGCGAAGCTGTAAAATGGGCAACCGTGCTCCGCCGCGATCGGGCTCACGATGAAGAATACGAAAGAGTAGTCCGTATAGCATTTCGCAGCGATCTGGAAGATGTCTACGACGTTGAAGTTCCAGTTTCACACAAGTTTCTTGCAAATGGTATTGTCTCGCATAATACGGCGAAATCAGAGATGTTGAAATTCGCAGCAAGGATTGCTCCAAGGGGACTCTATACATCAGGCAGAGGATCTACGGCAGCAGGATTGACTGCAGCAGTTATCCGTGATAAATCCGGAATTATGCTTTTAGAGGCCGGGGCTGTTGTTTTGGGCGATCAAGGCCTCGTTAGCATAGACGAATTTGACAAGCTGAGACCGGAAGATCGTTCCGCGTTACATGAAGTGATGGAACAGCAGACATGCTCTGTGGCAAAGGGAGGCATTGTAGCAACGCTGAACGCACGAACGTCGATCCTGTCAGCTGCAAATCCTATTTACGGCAAGTATGACCCGTACAAGAATATTACGGAAAATGTGAACCTCCCTATTCCGCTGCTCACAAGATTTGACCTGATATTTATTGTCAGGGACCTGCCGGAAAAAGAAAAGGACAAACTTATCGCGAGCCATATTCTAGAAATCCACAGAGAATCAGAGCACGCTGCAAAGCCGGCAATAGACATAGATCTGTTTACAAAGTACCTGTCCTATGCAAAGCAAATCGAGCCGGTCCTTACGCAGGAAGCCATAGATCTCATTCGCAACTACTACCTGGACATGAGAAAGGTCGAGTCAGAAGGGATGATCACCGTCACGCCCAGGCAGCTCGAAGGCTTGGTGAGGCTTGCAACTGCGCGGGCCAAACTGCTCTTGAAGGACAAGGTAGAAGCTGACGACGCCTCCAGAGCGATTTACTTGGTGGAACAGATGCTGAGGACGGCCGGCGTCGACGTGAACACCGGCAAGATGGATGTCGGCGTGCTCTACGGAAAGCCACAGAGCGAAACTTCAAAGTCAAAGACCTTCATGGACGTGTTCAAGGGCCTTTCCGGGACTGACAATAACGACGTGGAAGAGAAGGCGCTCGTTGAAGAGCTGGTCAAGTCGGGCAAGTTCAGCGACGAAAACGACGCCAAGAAATACTTTGAAAGGGCCAAGCGCGAGGGGCAGATCTACGAAAGGAAGCCCGGATTCTGGGCCAGGGCATAGACGGCCGCTACAACCTCCTGCGATTTTTAGGCAATAATTGACAATCGAAAAATACCCAGGGTAATTGCGGCCAGTTACAGATTTTGGGCGGAGAAACACAACTCTAAAAGCACAGCTATCAATCAGATATTTCGGGCAGATTCATGCCATCTAAATCCATGACAGACAGGTTTGTGACGAATCTTCTTGAAAAACTTGGTTATTCCTCCCTGTACCCTCCACAGGAAATGGCGCTTTCAGGCGGGATTCTCGAAGGGAAGAATATGCTCGTCACAACCCCCACCGCCAGCGGAAAGACCCTGATCGCGATGATGGCTATCGTGAAGACGCTGGAAAGAGGAGCCAAGGCTTGCTACCTTACTCCGCTCCGTGCCTTAGCAAGCGAAAAGTACGACGACCTAGCCCTGCTTGAACAGCTCGAAATCAACGGCAGGAGGCCAAAAGTAATGATTGCAACCAGCGATTACGATTCATCTGGCAATGAACTGGCGCGCGCTGATGTTGTCGTGCTTACGAATGAGAAGATGGACACTCTTTTTCGGCACAATGCAGAGTGGCTTGGAGAAATTGGGCTATTCGTGTCTGACGAAATCCACCTGATAGGTGACAAGCAAAGGGGTCCGACTCTGGAAATGATGCTCACAAAGATACGCCAGCATTATCCGGCGTCACAAATAGTCGCGTTATCCGCGACTGTAGCTAATTCTGACGAGCTGGCATCGTGGCTCGAATGCGAGTTGATCCAAAGTGACTGGCGTCCTACCAGTCTCATTGAAGGAGTATACGAGCACGGGACGGTCAGAATGAACAACAGGACCACGTTTCAGGTAGAACGTTCCGGCGTGCAGGGGACGGCGGCAATCGATCTTGCAATTGATTCTGTTGGCAATGGGGGCCAGGCGCTGATATTTGCGGAAACTCGCAAGCGAGCTGCGTCATTGGCAGCAAAGGCTGCCGAGGTGGTACAGAGGCGCCTCAGCAAAGAGGAGAAAATCCAAGCGGCTAGAGCCGCTTCGGCAATTCTTGAAAAAGGAGAAGACAGCGAGCTCACGAAAACGCTGGCACAGCTGGTTGGAAGGGGCGTGGCATTCCACCACGCGGGTCTGGGGCCGTCTAGCAGATCTATCGTAGAGGATTCATTCAAGAATGGCTTCATCAAGATCCTTACCGCGACGCCCACGCTGGCTGCAGGTGTCAACCTGCCCGCCAGAAGGGTTGTAATCGCTAGCATACTCCGGTATGATTCAGACTACGGCGGGAACGTGCCGATAAGCATCCTGGAATACAAGCAACTCTGCGGCAGGGCCGGGAGGCCAAAATACGACATCGCCGGCGAAGCGATCATAGCAGCCAGCGAATCGAGCGCGGCCGGCGACGAGCTCTACGACCACTACGTGATGGGCACTCCAGAGCCTATCAGGTCCCAA
>JBOGQL010000203.1:0-1849 GCA_050748985.1 Nitrososphaera sp.
AGCCAAGGACAAGTTGCGCTCGCAGCGGCACGTCCTCGAAGAGCAGTTCCACGACAATTACCTGGCCGAGTTCGAGCGGCGCAAGCGCCGCAGCGGCAAGGGGCACGACCAGTTCAGCCGCTACGACTTCACTTCCACCGAGCTCAACCTGGTGGCCGACGACGACCTGGAGGAGACGCTCAAGGTCAACGACATGGCGGCGAAGGTGCGCCGCTACTGCGAGGAGGAGCTGGCGGCGCTGGACCAGCGCGTGGGCGTGCTGGTCGGCGATGCCACGCTTCAGGGCGAGAACGACCCGTTCAGCCCGCAGGCGATCTGCTCGGCGTTCAAGCAGGCCTGCCGCCACGTGGAGCCGGACTTGAAGGTGCGAATGGTGTTTCATTCGCTGTTCGACGACCACGTTCTGGACGACATCCGCTCGATCTACAAGGATCTCAACGCGCTGCTGGTGCAGCGCTCGATCTTGCCCAAGATCCGTTACGGCGGCGCGCGCCGGGGCGCCGACGGCGACACGGCCCCAGGTGCATCCGCCGGAGGGAGCCCGCTGGAAGTCGCCCGTGCAGCGGCGGGCCGCAGCGAGGCCGGGAGCGGGCAGGACTTCTTCGCGGTCTTGCAGAACCTGCTGGCCGTCAACGCACGCGCAACGCTCGGCGTGCCTGGCGGCGCCGGCGTCCAGATCCAGCAACCCGCCGCCGGCGGTGCCCCGGTCAACGCCACGCAAGTCGCCGGCTTCCCGCCGATCGCGGCGAGCGGCCTCGCTCCCGCCGCCCCCATCGTCCTGCAGGGCGCCGAGCTGCTGGGCTCGCTCACCCGCATCCAGCACGGCGACGTGAGCATGATCGCCGGCGGCAATCTGCCGTTGTCCTCGACGCTGGTCCAGCCCGGCACCGTCAACGTGCTGCGCGAGCTGAAGGAGACCAACCTCGGCGGCGGCCTCGGTCAGATGGACGCGTTGACGCTGGACATCGTGTCCCTGCTGTTCGACGAGATCTTCGACGACGAGCGCGTTGCCGTGGCCATGAAAGGCCTGATCGGGCGGCTGCAGATCCCGATGCTGAAGGTGGCGCTGCTGGACAAGAGCTTCTTCTCCGACAAGGCGCATCCCGCGCGCCGGCTGCTCGACGCGCTGGGCGAGATCGGCCTGGGTCTGCCCGAGGATTTCGATCACACCGACGCGCTGTACAAGCAGATCGAGGCGGTCCTGCAGAAGCTGATCGACGGCTTCCGCGAGGAGATGCAGATCTTCGACGACTCGCGCGAGCAGCTCGAGCGCCTGATCGCCGAGCAGAACCGGGACGCGGAGCAGGAAGCCGCGCGCGTGGCCCAAAGCATCGAGCAGAAGGAGAAGCTGGAGCTCGCCAAGGCGGTGGCCCAGGACGAGATCAAGCGGCGCGCGGGGGAGCGCAAGATCCCGCGCGTGGTGTTGAAGTTCCTGGCGGAACAGTGGGTCAAGCTGCTGCTGGAGGCACACTCCAAGCATGGCGCCGACAGCGAGCTGTGGAAGGCCGCTCTGGCCACCATGGATTCGCTGATCTGGAGCGTGAGCCCGAAGCCGTCTGTGGAGGAGCGCCGGGTTCTGAGCAGCAAGCTGCCGGGGTTGCTTAAGCGGTTGAGCGCGGGGATGCGCATGATCCGGGTGGACGACGACACCCGCAAGCAATTCTTCGCCAAGCTCATGCGCTGCCATACCAACATCATCAACGGCGTGGACGGGTCTGCAGCGAAGCCGGCCGCGGCTGCGCAGCCCCGGGCCGACAACAAGCCCCAAGCCGCCCCCGCGCAGCCAGCGGCCAGCGCCAAGCCCCAACCCGCTCCAGCACAGCCGGCGGCCAGCCCCAAGCCCCAACCC
>JBOGQL010000204.1:0-1789 GCA_050748985.1 Nitrososphaera sp.
GCCTCACGCCAAGCCGAGATGCGAGGGCGGATCTGATTGACAAGGGGTATCTCGACAAAGACGCCGGGATCATCGAAAGACTTGGAGCTTTCGGATGCGACGACGTAACCGGCCGGGCGGCGCTCACCCTCGACAAGGGTAAAGGTACGGCTCTCCCGGTTATAGCGCCAGTACCGCTGCGGCTCCTCGTAGGGAGAATTGATGATCAGCCTGTCGATCCGGTTCACGCCAGCCTTTCCTCCACCCAGTGGTCTACGGCTTCCATGATTTGGGTGACCTCCTCACGGCTGATCCGCGCGATGTCCTCATCGTCGTAGCGAAACGTAACGGCAAAGGGGCTAAGCTTCCGGAGTTCCTCCACTGGAAGCGGCAGCGGGATGCCCTGAGCAACCAGTAGGCTGGCGAGCTCTTCCAAGTCATGCGTACGCCGGAACACGACACCATGGGACACCAGCACGGCCTTGAGCCACTTTTCCACCGCCTGCTGTGCATGAAAACAGATACTCGGAAGCGGTGCCTCCGGAATACCCCGGAGCAGATCGAATGTCTTGCGGTCGCGTGCCGCAATCCTGAGCAGTGTCTTCGCCTCGGGGCTAACCGGCTTTCGTTCACCGGGCTTCATAGAGAACCTTCCCCTCGCGCAGCGCCCAGTAGATGGGGCTGGTGCACCAGTCCTTGCGCGCCTCAACTTCCGCTTCGGAGTACACGAGCACATCCACTCCCGCGCCAATGCTCCCCACGGCACTGCGCAGGCGAATCATCTCGGCATGCTTGTCGGACACCTCCGGCTCGATCACCAAGATGTCGACATCGGAGCCCTCGTCGGCTTCGCCCCGTGCGTAAGAGCCAAACAGGATGACCTTCTTCGGGTGAGACGTGGCCACGATGCGGCGCACCGTCTCTTGCAGGGTTTGCTCGGTGATCATGTGTCTAACCCGATCACCTTCAGGCTCTCGATCCTCCGGTCGTCAATGATCTTCACCGCCGCCCGCCGGTGATCTCCGGCGGCAAACGACAGTGACACCGTGCCGCGATAGGCCTCGATCAGGTCTTCGTCAATCTCGGCCTTAAGGTTCTTGGCCAGTTTCGCCCATCCGTCCTTATCCCCCGCCATCGGGAAAAACACCTGGCGCAGAAACAGGCTGCGCCCGTCATAATCGGGGTCCAGCATCCACATGGCGATCTTGCCCGCGCCGCCGGATTCGATCTCCCCGGTTCGGGTGTTGTAATAATCAAACCCGTTCACGTGGCACCGTACTCCAAACACTTCATCCATGATATTTCGCGCGATGTGTAAGTTCTCGTCGGAGATTTGCACGAAACAAGACCCGCTTTCATGCAAGAGATCTCGCACTAACAACAAGCGATCGCGTAGGTGCGCGATATAAGAATGAATGCCGAGCTCCCAAGTGTCGCGGAAGGCTTTGATGTTCTCAGGCTCATGGGTAAGGTCTTCATCTTTGTCGCCTTCGGCCACGGTGCGTTTGTTCACGAATGGCTGGAAATTGGAGCGATAGCTAATGCCGTAGGGCGGGTCGATGTAGACCATCTGCACCTTCCCGGCCATGCCCTCTTTCTCCAGAAGGCTGTTCATGACCAGAAGGCTGTCGCCCGCAATCTGGCGGTTGGTCCAGTTCTGGGCGTGTTTGTAAAATTCGATAGCCTGACGGATCGGCGGGTTTTCTTCCGGGTCAGAAAACAGGGACATCTGCCGATCGCTGCCGTTGCGTCGCCTGACGGCTTCTACGATGCTCAAGGTATCGATGCGCTCGAGTACATGCAGGGAAAC
>JBOGQL010000205.1:0-1895 GCA_050748985.1 Nitrososphaera sp.
GCTATAGGTCGCCACCGCTGCAAAGAATGCCCATCTAGCCTGAACTGCGCACCGTCCCTTGAAGAAAGAGCCTCACGGTGTAAGCCAAGTTGCAGCTGACAAAGCACTTGGAGTTACACGGAGGCTCTAATCATGACAACGGATTGTCGCACGCAGGTTACGCTGTGGAAGAACGGTCGGCAAGAGGTGCACGTCGATTTTTCGGGGGGCCGGATTGTCAGCGACGCCGGCTTGCTGGCGGTGCGGGACTTCGACCGCCAACTGGGCATCGTGTCCGGCCTGGCGCAGGCCCTGCCCGACCCGCGGTCGCAAAAGTACGTCCAGCATAGCCGCGAGGCGATCCTCACCCAGAAGGTTTACCAGATCCTGGCGGGCTACGCCGATTGCAACGATGCCCAGGTGCTGCGGCACGATCCGTTGTTTCAGACGCTGGTGGGCGTCGCGGCCGATGCAGAGCAGCCCTTGGCCAGCGGCTCGACCCTGGCGCGTTTTCAGTATGCCTACACGCGGCGGCAGGCGGACCTGCCGGTCGAGGAGCGGCCGGTGCTGTTGGAACAGCAGGCGGCGTTGAACCAGCGCTTGGTGATCCTCAACGACTATCTGGTGGATTTGTTCATCCGCACGCGGCGGCAGCCGCCGCCGTACCTCATTCTCGATGTGGACCCCAGCGACGATCCGACGCACGGCCGCCAAGTGCTCAGCGGCTATCACGGCTACTTCGGCCAGCACCAGTATTTTCCGCTGTACGTGTTCGCCGCCGGGACTGGCTTTCCACTGGCAGCGTGGTTGCGGCCGGGCACGGTGCACGCCAGTTGCGGCGCCGTCAGCATTTTGCGCGGCCTCCTCGCCAAGCTGCGTCAGGCCTGGCCCCACGTCCTCATCCTGGTGCGTGGCGACAGCGGGCTGGCGGTCCCGGAACTGTACGAGTTCTGCGAGCAAGAAGGGCTGCTGTATGCGTTTGGCTACGCCAGTAACGCGGTTTTGAAAGCCCGCACCGAGCCGCTCTTGGCCGATCTTGAAGCGTATTATCATTGGTACGGCCGCCGCGAACCTGCGGTGCAACGCTTCGAGAGCATCGACGCTTATCAGGCGGCCAGCTGGACGCGACCGCGCCGCATCATCGCCAAGATCGAGATCAATCCTCTGGGCAGCAACCGCCGCTTCGTCGTCACCAACCTGACGGGGCAGCCGCAAGGCATCTATCACGGGTTTTATGTCCAGCGTGGCGACGTGCCGGAGAGCCCGATCGGCGAGTTGAAGAATGGCTTACGGGGCGATCGCTTGTCGGCGCATCGCTTTCGTGCCAACGCCCTGAAGCTCTTGGAGCACACGCTGGCGTACGCGCTGGTGGTGCTCTATCGCGAAGCCGTGGCCGAAGCCGTGCCGGAAATGGCCCGGGCCGAGGTCGCGACCTGGCGGCAGCGGCTGTGGAAGGTGGGCGCCCGCGTGGTGACCACGGCGCGGCGCCTGTGGTTCCAGTTTTCGGAGAGCTGGCCGTTCCGGGACCTGTGGCTGCGTGCGCATCAAGGGGTCCAGGCCTTCGTGCAGGCGGTGCGGCAGCGGGGAACGGCCGCATTTGTCCCCGCGCCGCTTCCGCCCATGTAAGCCAACCGCGCCGCAGCGCGCAGCCCTGGGGCTGCGGCGTTCGCCGTCCGCGCCGTGGTCCCTGCGCTGCCGCAAACCCGGTAAGATAAGTCAGCTGGCGAAAAGCCCGCGCTTAGTTTGCCACCTGTGGAGTATCACATTGCTCGAGACGTTGCCTCGGTGACACGTGGTGCGCAATCCAGGCTAGCACCCCAGCGCGGTTTTTAGTAGCTCAGGCGTTCCAGCCTGAAGTTCTTGCCGGTAAACTTGAGCAGTTCGGGCCAGCCTGGAAAGGCTGACCTACGTACCCA
>JBOGQL010000206.1:0-1753 GCA_050748985.1 Nitrososphaera sp.
GTCCATAGCCAGTATTGCCATTGCCAACGAGCAGACGCTTATGACGAGAAATACCAGACACTTTGGCCAAGTGCCCGAACTGATCGTCGCCACATGGTAGCGCACTAGAGCGGGTTTACTTTGGAAATGGCAGCATCAAGGTATTCTCTGTCTATTTCGAATCCGATAAAATCAACCCCAAGCCGCAAAGCGGCTGCGGCTGTAGATCCTATGCCGGTAAACGGATCAACTACCAGGCGCGCATCTCCACGCAACTTGATGCACATTTCAGGAAGCTTTGCCGGGAAGGTAGCGGGGTGTGGCCTCTCGCTTTTGTTCTGTATGGTTTCATACGGAATGAACCATGTGTTGCCCCTGTCGCGCCTGTCTTCCTTCGCAGCCTTCCACCGGCCGATGTTTGTCTTGTCCTGGTAAGGTATTCCCACCGCGAGCTTGTCAAGGCGGGCGTCGCCTTTCTTGGTAAAGTGGAATATGTACTCGTGGCAGTCGTTGAGGAACCTGTCGCTCACTATGGGCTTGAAGTGCCCCACCGCGATGTCGCCGGCGATGTTCGGGTAGTTCCCCGCGTCTGCCTTGCTTATCGCTATCGACTTGACCCAGTGGATCACGTTCTGGAGAACAAACCCTTTTCTCAAAACATTGGCAACGTCCCAAGCTATCCACTGGTCCTTTGGCTTGTTGCCGATATTGAGGAAAAATGATCCGTCGTCCGCCAGGGCGCGCTTCACCGCGGAGCCCACCTCTTCCATCCACGACAAATATTGTTCTCTTGGAAGCGCGTCGCGGTACGACCCGTAGTTGATCCCGATGTTGTAGGGAGGCGAGGTTACAATGACGTCAGCGGACTTTTCCCTTACATTTTCCTTCAGGCCGCTGATGCAGTCTTTTAGGTAGAAGGTGGCCGTGCTGCTGCCCCTTCGCACGACGCCGTAGGGCGCGTCCTGGTTCTGCATATCGAGAACAGTCCGCGAATCGCGGCCAGCAATTTATCCTTTGCATTTGGTCGCCGGGCGAGGGAGGATAACTAGCGAGGGCTGGAGAACGCGAGCTCTACGCCGCGCTTGCCGTCGTGTTGAAAAGTGAACCTTTCGTTGTCTTCGAGTGGAATCATCGATATGTTGTTGCTGCAGAGGGGGCACGCAACCACATCCCGCCTCCGTGTGCAGATTGCCGAGGCGGCCCACAAGCAAAAGTCGCAAATCAGAAACAGGCGGGGCCATTTCGGGAAATAATCAAGTTCGCAAATTTCCAGCTGTGAAGGCATGTCTTGCAAAACGACAAAGCCAGGGTATAAAAGTAATCTGGCGCGATTTACTGATAAAATATTATAGAATCTTATTCCTTGCGGCCAGCCTGTCTGCCGCCAGCGCCCCGGCCGCTCCCATAGCCGCAGCCGGCGCAATGACGAGCGGGTAAACTGTTCCCATGAGATCAAAGTATATCGGGATTGTAAGGCTGGACCAGACAAAGCTGCCAGGGTTCGTGAATTCATTGTAGGTGTGGGCAACAAGCGGGAAATAGAGCATGAAGAATATGAGTCCCAGGATCGAGCCTGCTACATAGATGGGGACCCTGAAAGGCTTCCAGAACCGGTACGACAGCACCGCGTCCGCTGCTACCATTGGGATGATATTGAGAGCGTAAAAGGGGATCGTGGCATGCAGCGCGTCGTCCGGGACTATGGACGTGAGAATGCTCGTTACAACGAACGCGGCGCCGGTGATGGAAAGCGCTCCAAAGCGCCTGCCTGCAA
>JBOGQL010000207.1:0-1904 GCA_050748985.1 Nitrososphaera sp.
ATCAAAGATGGAATCAGGACAGCACTGGCGTTATTGACAGCTCTGAACCTGGAGATGTATTCGGAACCAGACTGTACACCGGCGATTTCAATAATGACGATAAAGAGGATCTGGCAGTTGGAGTGCCGGGTGAAGATATCAGCACTGATGTAACCCAGAATGTAGGCGCTGTCAATTTGCTATATGGGTCAACTTCAGGGCTACGCTCCAGTGCATCAGGGTCTACACCGGACGACCAGCTTTGGCACCAGAACATTTCCAGCGTTAAGGATACCGCGGAGAACGGAGACCAATTCGGCCTCGCATTACCTCTCTCTCCAGAGAGATTCATCTGAAGTTTTAGCCGTATTCCTCCGAACCCGCTTAAATTTTGAGCCGGATACACAACCTTTAAAGCCGCATAGCTCCCGTCTATTTAGACGGAACATGCCCTTCAACAATTGTCTGATTTTATAAACAGTTAGATTTAAAATCTAAGTGTTTATATATGTGTTGACCTAATAGATATCAGGATGTCGGTAGAAGAGCTGTTTGGGGGAAAGACCCGTTTCGGCGCACTAGAAGCGTTAGCTGAAACAGAACGGGCCATAACGGCTAATCAGATTGCAATTGCGAAAGGACTTGATCCTGCTGCAACTTATCGCTGCCTGACGCAGTTTTCAGAGTTTGGAATTGTTGAATCTGGAATAAACCAACGTAACCAGAAATCGTATAAACTTTCAGAAGGACCTGGGAAAGCCGCGGTTGAGTTTCTACGTTCATTAAAGCAAAAAACATCCGAATCAATTGATTTGGAAAAATGGATGTCTCCAGAGATGCAAGCTAAACGAATGGTAAAAGTCGCTCGAATCGATGTAAATCAACTTGATGCATCGGTATTCGGAAAACCGGTTGAAAAAAGAGGAGTTAAGGAGATCGTATCTGAAAGAGTTGCTGGTGAACTATCTGCACTTATTTCATCATCTAGAATAGCTTTTAATGAATTATTTGAGGAAAGAAATGGCACATTTATTCTAAAGACGTAAGAAGTGATAGAGTTGGAAGTTGAGGCGCGAATCCGATTAAAAACATCTCAGGAATACAAAGAGCTTAAAGAAGAAAAGGACATGTTTAAGCGTCGCATGCTTTTTCTGGCATTCTTTACAGAAAAACTAAAGGAAAAGGGTGTTGACGCAATTCTTGTCGGGGGAGAAGCCATCGATCTCTACACCGCAGGTACATTTGCATCCGCCGATCTGGACCTGGTTGTGAATAATAAGGCCATGACTGAAAAATTCCTCAATAGATTCGGGTTTGGCAAAAAAGACGCGATTTGGTTCAATACCGATCTGAATATCGTGGTACAAGTCATCCCTGGGCCATATAGCGGCAATCCTTCTAAAATAAGAAAATTCAAGATCAGGAAGTACGAGCTTAAAGTAGCGGCCCCGGAAGACCTGATAGCAAATAGGCTATACTCGGCTAAATTCTGGAAGAGTAACATACAGACTGATATCGAGCAGTCGGTAACCTTACTAAGGCAATTTTCTGATTCTATTGATAACGCTTACCTTGATAGTATAGCCAAGCGGGATAACATAGAAGATGCCCTTGCTGAAGCTAGACAGCTCGCTTCAAATGTGTAGTGCGTCCAATAGGGGTCTTATGGGCTCTTTTGGGGACTTTATGGGTACTTGTCGGGTTCTTCAACCTCTCTAGATTGGGATTCATCTAGATTTTCAGCCATATACCTCCGAACCCGCTCACGGATTGGGTTCGAGTTAGTGGATTTTCTGCCACTATTTCTCCAAGACTACTTTGTTGTTTGGTAAGGTGCCGATAAACCGCCACCCTTGTTTCGATATAAGATGTTCCGCTTTCTAGGGAAGCAGAGCGAAAGTTGTGGCAAAAAGTAAACATCTCAC
>JBOGQL010000208.1:0-2107 GCA_050748985.1 Nitrososphaera sp.
TCAAGTCACGGTGGCAAAGGCGCGCAAAGTGACTACGGGCACGATGATGCTTGCAAGGAACCCCGTAATGATAATTGCCGCAACCAAACAAGCCTAAAACTTTGGATGCGCGATAAGTGCAGTTGTGATCCTGTGTGCGTGAAATTTCACTAAGGGTCAAAAGAATGACCATATGGTCCAAATATTATGCTGTACCATGTGGACGCAAAGAATGCTTATTTGCATGCTTGGAGTATAAAATAATGACCATATGGTCCAAAAACTGGATTTCATCACGCCTACGCTCTCAAAGGTGCTCGACCTCTTCGCGTCCAATCCGCTTCAGGAGCACCACGAGAGAGAAGTGATGAGGCTGGCGGG
This sequence comes from Nitrososphaera sp., assembly GCA_050748985.1. Taxonomy (GTDB): domain Archaea; phylum Thermoproteota; class Nitrososphaeria; order Nitrososphaerales; family Nitrososphaeraceae; genus Nitrososphaera. The sequence goes on from JBOGQL010000208.1 coordinate 361, forward strand.
TGTCAGCAAAGGCTCCGCGAACAGGATGCTCCACGAGCTTTCGGAGCGTGGATTTCTGACCTCACGAAAGAGGGGCAGGATGGTGTTCTACAAGCTTGATCTGGAGAACCCGTCTGCGCGCCAGTTCAAGATACTGGCCAACGTGTATTCGCTGAACGAGCTCGTCGAAAGGCTGAAAGGTTTGAGCCGCAGAGTGGTGCTATTTGGCAGCTGCGCGCAGGGGACGGACGTGAGGGAAAGCGACATAGACCTGCTGGTCGTCACGGACGACAAGGACGCCGTCAGAAAGGAGATAAGCAGGTTCAATGCGAAGGAGAAAAGAAGGGTGGTGCCCATCATAGTCGACGCCAACGGGTTTGCCAGGCTGAAGAGGGAGGACAGGCCGCTTTACGACAACATAGAGAGAGGAATAGTGCTCTGGCAGACGGAATAAGTGCGAGGCTCAGCCAGCTCATCTTCGAAAGGAAGATCATGAAAGCCAGGATCGACAGGGACATGGTGGTAAAAGAGATGGAGGCCGCGAAGTGAGACCTCGCCGAAGCGCGCGACTCGCTGGCTGGCAAGAAGCTAAAGTGGGCTACGATACAAAGCTACTACTCCATGTTCCACAGCGCCCGCGCCCTACTCTACAGCAAGGGCTACAGGGAGAAGAGCCACTATGCTCTTTCCATAGCCATAGAAGAGCTGTTCTCAAACGAGATAGGTCTGAGTATGGTGAACGCGTTCCGCGACGCGATGGACCTGAGGCAGGAAGCTGACTATGGCCTGAAGTTCTCGGAGGCGGGGGCCACTGAAACTATAGAGGCCGCTGAGAAGCTGCTGGCAAGGGTCAAGGAGATCCTGAAGGTAAAGTAGTTGCAGACGGACTGATCATGATGGTGATACAATGATGAGTTCGGATTCCAAAGTTGTGTATATCTCCGTAGACACAGAAGCTTCTGGTCCCATACCCGGAGAATACAGCATGCTCAGCGTTGGTGCATGCAAGGTGGGAGACATGGACAAGAATTTTTACGTCGAGCTCAAGCCAATATCTGAAAAATTCACCAAGGAAGCAATCCGGGTTTGTGGTCTGGATATGCAAGTATTGAAGGAAAAAGGCGCATCCGCAGGAGGCCATGAGCAGGTTTGCCCAGTGGGTCGGAACTGTGGCGGCCGAAAAGAAACCTGTCTTCGTCGGGTTCAATGCGGGCTTTGACTGGTCGTTTGTCAACTATTACTTTGTAAGATTCCTAGGGAAGAACCCCTTTGGCGTTTCCTGCATAGACATCAAGTCTGTCTGGTTCGGAAAGAAGAGCTGCGAATGGATGCAGACGTACAAGAAGCGCATAAAACGCGCTCTAGCTCTGGATATCCCTCACACTCACAACGCGCTGGACGACGCAAAGGAGCAAGCTATCATTTTCAAGAAGATTATCACGACTGTGTAGCATTCCGCGATATGGAATCTTAAATTGTTGCATATACTATTGCTCCCGGTCTGACCGCGTCTTGCTGCGCAGTAAAATCGAAAGATAATCAATGGTTTACCTGTATATTTACGCGCTACGGGGCGTTCACTTTGGATATGGCAGTGTCTAGGTACTCCCTGTCTATTTCGAATCCGATAAAGTTAACCCCAAGCCGCAAAGCCGCAACCGCAGTAGATCCAATGCCTGTAAAAGGATCAACCGCTAAGCGTACATCCCCATGTAACCTCATGCACATCTCTGGCAGCTTTGCCGGGAAGGTAGCGGGGTGTGGCCTC
>JBOGQL010000209.1:0-3014 GCA_050748985.1 Nitrososphaera sp.
GTGCGACACAATCGTCTTTGAAGCAGATTTGACAAGTGACCTTGTCCTTCATCATCAGAATTGTCGCGGACCAAAAGCATGATTCGCAGAGTGCGAATTGCCTTCCTTGAGTGTTGCTTGGGAGTAGGTTTTCCATTACGGGGCTGACGCGCATTACAATTCAGACGCAGGTCTTGATTGATAATCATTGTCAAATGTCAAGCAGTAGAACTATTGATTCTATATTTTGTATTTTGGATACGTTTTTCTTTCGAGCTTGCGAAATGGATGCTGCAGAATGCCTTGTTGAGGTTGTGGGACCCAACAGCTGAAAAACCCCATCCCTCCGCGCTGCGGGACTACCCACAACCCCTCCCCAATGTTTCAAGTATCTGCGTGAACAATTGGATGAATCTAAATCGACTGCGCCATAGAGAACATGTGATCAACATGTATCAATATAGTCCTATTGCGTCTATGAGGATTATGGGCGTTAATGTTTAATCCATATGGCATAGCCACTTACACATGCAGAACTACGAAAAACGGATTCTTGTGATGTGGCCTGTCGCAGGCATGCTTTTGGTGTCCATTGTGCCATTAATCTTGTCGTGGGCAGCCTTTGCAGAGGGCACAATTTCTCTCAACGGGGCGGGCGCAACATTCCCTTTCCTGCTGATCGATCAGTGGCGCCTTGAATACAGGAATGTAAAGCCCGACGTAAGCTTGAACTACCAGCCAATTGGAAGCGGTGGAGGCATCAGCCAATTTACAGAAAAAACGGTTGACTTTGGCGGTACCGATGCTCCGCTTACAGCTACCCAGAGAAGCGCCCTTTCCGGACCTGCGGTGCACATTCCAGAAACGATAGGTTCTGTCGTGGCAGCGTACAACCTGATCGGTGTTCCAGACAAGGGACTGAAGCTTGCCGGCCCCATCCTAGCAGACATATTCCTCGGCAAGATTACGAAATGGGACGACGCAAGAATCAAGGAACTCAACCCGGACCTTACTCTGCCAAGCGAGGATATAGTCGTGGTGCATAGGGCTGACGGCTCCGGCACCACTTTTGTATGGACAGACTATCTTTCCAAGGTAAGCGCCGAATGGAAGGACAGCGTTGGAAGGGGAACAGCCGTATCCTGGCCCACCGGGATCGGCGGTCCCGGGAACCAAGGTGTTGCTAGTGCAGTCCGCGGCAACCCCTATACAATAGGGTACGTCGAGCTTGCATATGCTCTGACCACCGGGATGGACTACGCATTCATCCAGAACCAAGCAGGAAACTTTATCGAGCCTTCGCTTGAATCTACCAAGGCGGCAGTCGCAGCTTCAGCAGCGACTCTGCCAAAAGGAGAGGATTCATGGGAGGCGGTGTCGTTGACGGATGCGCCTGGCGAAGATTCATACCCTATTGCAAGCTTTTCCTACCTGCTTCTATACAAAGAGCTGAGCACCAATCCCAAGATTGACAGCATAGAGAAGGCTAGGGCTCTCGTAGAATTTGTAGATTGGGCAATCACCGACGGTCAAGAACTTGCAGACGAACTGCATTATGTCCCACTACCCGAAGAAGTCGTGGCGCTCAACAAAGAAACGCTGGCGTCGATAACTTTTAACGGACAGCCCGTTATGGAGGCTCCAGCAGAGCAGCCATTTACAGTCTCTTCTTCTTTCGGTGGAAACACCTATACGATAACCGGCATGTCGGAAAATGTTGAAGCAACTAGCTTTACGATCAACCCAGAGCAATCCGTAGAGGTCAAGTTTGAAGGCTCTGGCGACGTGGAGATGACGCTGCCAAACAGCTTGATTGATGGAATTACAGCCGTGACAGCGGGCGGTCAGTCAATCGAGTATACTGAGACAGAAGGCACAACTTCGACTACTCTCATGTTCACGCTCCCTGAAGGAACAGATACAGTCGAAATTCAGGCCGCCATGGTGGTGCCAGAGTTCGAAGTCGTTGCGGCGCTGATACTCGCGGCAGCTATAGTTGGCGTGGTAGGCTTCATGAGATTCAAGGGCAACGCACCGGGGCCTGGATTCGGTCAGCGAATCTAGCCCTCCTCTTTTACTCCCAACTATATAGTCCATTTCGATCTATGGGTTCGCTGTTGATAATAATAAAATACGGATCGTCCTCTTCGTAGCTCCACCAGGTGAATTGTTAGCTACGGCCATCCAGTCTGGCAAGGATCGCAAGCGGTTCCTCTCGGACTTTTTCCTCAGGAGAAAAAGGAGAGGGGATCGCATCTTCAAGTGGGTAGTGATAGGTGCTGCCGGCTATACGCTTCTTATGCTTGCCCTCGTCGCGCTTTCCGTCGCGGAGGGTTCGGGACCCGTTTTTGGCCTTGAAGGGGTCCGCTTCTTTATCGGCACCGACTGGAATCCCGTGGAGGGCAGGGAATCATATGGCGCCCTTCCATACGTAGTTGGAACCCTAATCAGCGCCGGAATCGCGATGGTGATAGGCGTTCCGATAAGCCTTGGCATAGCCGTATTTATCTCAGAGATAGCACCGGCGAGAATTGGCACTCCTGTGGGCTTTGTAATCGAAATACTAGCAGCCATCCCAAGCATAATTTACGGCTTGTGGGCTCTGTTCGTCTTTAGGTTCTGGATCGTCGATTTCATCGAAAGACCGCTCTACGAGGCTTTCGGCGGAACGCTGCCGTTCTTTGCCCGAACACCCTTTGGTCTAGACATCTTTACGGCAGGCATTGTCCTCGGCATAATGATCATTCCCATTATCTCCTCGATCTCCCGTGAGATACTCAGGGCAATCCCGAACACTCAGAGGGAGGCCGCATACAGCTTGGGCGCAACAAGGTGGGAAACAGTGTGGAAAGTGCTGTTTCCGTACGCCAAGGCAGGGCTCTTTGGGGCGGCGATAATCGGGCTCGGCAGGGCTGTAGGCGAAACAATCGCGGTGATGATGGTTATTGGCAACGCGACTGGCGCAGCTGCAATTCCCGATACTCTTTTCGGCCCAAGCCAGACCCTGGCTGCCAAGATCGCCAGCGAGTTTAACG
>JBOGQL010000210.1:0-3731 GCA_050748985.1 Nitrososphaera sp.
CGTGACTCCCGTGGCGACTGCGATCCTGCTCGTCGTCGAAATGGTGAGATACGGTCTGCACGTCAAGCGGGGAATCGAGCCGCGATCCTTCGCGATGCCTGGTCTCGCCATCGCTCTCTCTCTTGAAGCACTCGCAATAGACCTTTTCATCCTTTCGCAATTGCGAATGCATTGACGCTCGAGCAGCGGAATACACTCAGGGAACAATTTTCTTGGGCCTCAGAGCCTTGCGACGCGAGGACTTTCCCGTTGGGAAGGAAGAGTGTATAATGCGTGGGCGGGCTGCCGAAACGAGGGGGCATGACGTTCACAATCGAAATTGAACAAGAAGACGACGGGCGCTGGATCGCCGAAGTGGTCGATCTACCCGGAGTTCTCGCGTACGGCCAGACTCCGGAGGAGGCAACGGCCAAGGTCCAGGCCATTGCCCTGCGTGTGGTTGCCGCAGATGAAGAGGAACCCGGAATTCTTAATTGACACCCGTGGGATGTTGCATGCGCAGCGTAACAGGGGGGTCCCAGCACCATGAGCAAGGGTAAGCCGACGCTGAACATAGACGATCTAAGCATCCAGGAGCGCTTGCAGTTGCTCGAGCAACTGTGGGAGAGCCTCAGGGAGACGCCCGGTGCTGTGCCCTTGACGGACGCCCAGCGGGAGGAGCTGGACCGCCGCCTTGATGATCTCGAGCGCAGCGGACCCGAGGGCATTCCCTGGGAGGAGGTTCTCCGGCAGATCCGAAAGCGGTCCGCGTGAAGCCACCGGTCTTCCGCCCTGCTGCAGCGGCAGACATTCAGGAGGCATACCGGTGGTACGAAGTCCAGCGATTGGGTTGGGCGAAGAGTTCCTTGCGGCCGTAACTACCGCCCTCGAGTCAGTTCTCGCGAACCCGCAGCAGTTCCCTGTTGTTCACCGTCAGACTCGCCGAGTTACTCCTTCGCCGATTTCCCTACGGGCTTTACTATCGACTCGTCCAGGAACAGGTAGTTGTCGTTGCGTTCATGCCCGCGAGGCGAGATCCGAGGCGTTGGCAGTCCCAGACGTGACGGCGGATCGACTGAAAGAGGTCGGGAGTCCCTACACCACACAGTCTCTTCCTCGTCTTTCAGGCCTACATTCTGAAAGCCAGACCGGAAAAGTCCCTTGACCCCGGCGCCGGGCGAGGCGACAATACGTCAAGGCTTCCGAGGAACCACGCGGCCGCAGTCCTGCCGACCGACTCCTGATCCCTCGGCTTCCCGCTCGGGAACGACTGCGAGACAACGTCGGCAAAGGGGTCGGGTCGTCGGAAAACGGGTCGGGAGTCTTTTCCTGACTCTATGGTGTATAAGTGACGTATGAGTGGGACCCGGCCAAAGCTGCTGCGAACCTGCGTAAACATGGCGTCTCTTTCGCCGAGGCGGCTTCGGTGTTCCTCGACCCGATGGCCCTCACGTTCGAGGATCCGGACCACTCGGACGAGGAGGATCGCGAAATCACCATCGGGGTCTCCACTAAGCGACGTGTGCTTTTCGTGTCACATGCCGCTCGGGGGGACCGCATCCGCATAATCAGCGCGCGCAAAGCGACGCGGAAGGAGCGAAGACAGTATGCGGAAAGAACCAGCAGGCAGGATTAACGACAATCTACGTCCTGAATACGACCTGTCGCAACTCAAGGGCGGCGTGCGCGGGAAATACTACCAGCAGGCCAAGGCGGGAACAAATCTCGTCCTGATCGAGCCGGACCTTGCGCGGGCATTTCCCGACGAAAAGTCCGTCAACCGGGCGCTCAGGTTACTGCTCACTGCCGCGAATGCCGCGACACCCTCTTCCCGGCGAGGTGTTGGGGCGCCCAACACGCGGCTCAAGGGGACCGCTGGGAAACGCCGCCGCTCGGCCGCGCGCCGTTAGGCGTCTTAAACAACGTCAAAGACAATCGACGCCGACAGGTTGGGAGTCTTTTCTTGACGGGCTCCTGATCCCTGGGCTGGCGAGAGCCTTGCGATTGATTCGGGAGCATGAGGATGAAATCCGCGCGGCGTGGCGTAGACATTTCAAGCGTTGAGGTGACCAACATCTCGAGACACGGGTTTTGGCTCTTCATTGACCCCCGAGAGGTTTTTCTCTCGTTCAACGACTTCCCGTGGTTTCGCGACGCTTCCATCCGAGAGATATCGAATATTCGGCTTCCGCATCCCCATCACCTGTACTGGCCGGACCTGGACATTGACTTGGCCGTGGATTGCATTGAACATCCTGAACGGTATCCCCTGGTTAGCAAAGCGCGGCCTAAGAAGCATATGCGGCGGAAGAGGGCCTCCGCGCGCTCGCGCAAGCGTCCATGAGTCCCTCAGAATTTGGGATATTCTTGCGGCGGAGACGCGAAATTCGACTCCGACCCCAATTTCGGACCCACCGGCCGCGTCTTCGGGCGCGCCGGTGAATTCGATCTCGTTAGGCAGACCAAACAATGGCCTCTAAGGAACAGCGGGCACGCGAGATTCAGGAAACGATACGCGACGTCCTGGTTCACGATTGGGACCCGGTCGGTGTGGGGGGCGTGCCCGAGGCACAGGATGAGTACGACTCATACGTGGGGGGCGTTTACCGACTCCTGGTATCAGGGGCCGGGCCCTCGCAAGTCGCGGAGCACCTCGCCCGGATCGAGCAAGAGTGGTTGGGGCTCCCGACCCTGCCAGAGGCGCTGATACCGGTCGCCCAAAAGCTTTGCGCCCTCGACGTTCGCCTCGGGGTGGCAGAGGGGTCTGCCTAGCATGGTGGAGAGGAATTGGGGATAGATCTATTTCCTCAAACAAGACAGACGGGAAATGTGGCTTGACCGTGGAGGCGAGCGAGGCGAGAATGGCTGCAGGAAACCGCAGCCCTTGGGGTAATGGACAGTTCTGTCTATCGTAGTTAGGCGCCACGGGGTACGGTATGTCGCAAATTTGGAGCTGAAGATGCAGCTGGTCACATTTCGCGGACACTCCTTCGGCCGCGAAGATGTCGCGCGCGCGATGGAGCGCTTTGACCGAGAACTACGTGCCGTCTTCAAGAGGTGGCACACGTACGCGATCCGACATGAAGGGCGAAACTACCCTCCCAAGCAGCTGCTGCGGCTCATCGTTGGTGATATCGGCCAGCTGTCAGGTGGAGACCCCACGAATCGGTACTTTCGCGACCTGGGCTATGACGTCGTAGAAATCGGTGACGAGGAACAGCCCGAGGTCGACACCTCCACAGACGCACTCGATACTTCGTTGTCCTTGGAGATCGACCTCGAGAACTCGCTCGCAGGCGATCTATCTCGGCTCGAGCCGGGATTGCGCATCTATAAGGAGCAAGGTCTCTTCGGCCGGCAGGTCGACGCGCAGGCTGCGGGGAGGATCGACATCCTCGCTGTCGATCGCGACGAACAGTTCGTCGTAATCGAGCTTAAGGCAGGAGAGGCAGACCGTCAGGTCTGCGGCCAGGTTCAGGCGTACATGGGGTGGGTCAAGCAGCGATTTCCGGGACGCTCTGTCAGGGGGATCATCGTTGCAAACGAGTTCACCGATCGCGCCGGGCTCGCCGCGAGCGTTGTGCCCGGACTGAGTTTGGTAAGATACCGAGTTACCTTCTCGTTCGAGGCGGTGGATTTGACCGTTGGAGGCACACGTGGCGCCTAATTGTAGTGGATCGGGAATGATGTGGGAAAAGGTGTCAGGAACCCTTTTCTCGCATAGATGTACAAGATGACCATCGGTGTGAAGC
>JBOGQL010000211.1:0-3428 GCA_050748985.1 Nitrososphaera sp.
GAAGCCTACTTTGGAGCCAGAAAGGTTGTGTGGAGCCTCTATGCTCCTGAAGCCGTGCAGTTTGCCTCGACCATGCACTTTTTTCTAGGGGTGTCAATGGTCGCCTTTGGTATGACAATTTCCCACCGGCCTTCTCTGCTCTTTGCCAGAAACAGGCCAGACGCTGCGGACGTGGAATGGTCAAGGTATCCTGTCTGGTATGATAACGCGGTTCTGGCAAACGGCACGACCGAGCCTTCAGTCCCTGTGAAAAGCCTGATCTCAGACCTGGACAGGTACCTGCTATGGCGCTACGAGTACGTATTGGCCAGCATCTATGGAACGACTCACCTCGTAAGGCCGGAAGGCATGGTTCCGAAGGATTCAACGCTCATCCACAGAGACAAGGCAAGCGGCAGGATCATGGGCAAGGCTCGCTACACGGGCTATTTCATGTGATACTGCTGTCTGTAGCTTCGACCACAACAAGTAATGGAAGATGATGGTAGACAAATGATCAATGAGCCTTTTATCATGGAAAGACCAAGGAAGTGCCAGGTCCTAAGACCAGACCAACCCCACGGAAAAAGACAGAAAGCAAGTGCCTTGATCCGTAATCCCTTTACCGTCACCGCCCTGCCAACGGTTTCAGTGCTGGAGCCACTTTCTGGCAGGGCGATCAACCAGAACAATCGCCGATTATGTTCGCTGTCAGACTTGCAAACCTATATTTCCGGTACTCCGTCAACATTACGCAATCCGGAGTCCGGCTCGAGCCTGCCTGTCGCCTCAATCCCATTCCAACGAGGCAGGAAACCGGACTTCCCTATCAAACTCGAAACGCTAATCGACCTGTGGGGAAGGATGCCGGAGTGATGGACAATCATTGAATGTCCGCTCTCAACGAGTTCCCCAGAATATAAAAGGTGCCCGCTTGTTGGTTAAACATCACTCCTTCAGGCGTAGCCGGAGCAGTCAATCAAAGAGGATCTCCAGTTCTTGTCGTCCCATGAGTATCGAGACCGTATCTACATTAGGAAGGACATAATCCTCAAGCTGACGGAGTACGGCGAGCTGAACCAGACTTCGCTGCTCAGCTATTGCGGCCTAAACCTAGTGAAGCACAAAGAAATACTGGATGACATGCAAGCCAAAGAAATCATACAAAGGACCGAGGAGCCCTGGGGGAACAAGAAGATAATAAAGTACCGCGTGACCGAAAAAGGGAGGCAATTTTCGAGGCAGATTCTAGATCCGTACGAAGAGATGTTTCCGAGAAAGGAGTTGAAAAAATGATGCCGGTAACAAAGTTAACGAAGTATTTTATTCGATGTCAGGAAAGGGATCGATGTGCCTATGGGTGAAGATAACCCCGAGAAACGAGAAACCATAGTTAAGGTCCTAGACGACCTCATCTACCACCTTAACACAACGAGAAGCACCTTCACCTTCTTGATAGTCTCCTCGTTCGTCCTTGCGCCGCTTGCCCTTATCGTTGCTGCCGTTTTTACCGTATACCCAAGGTTCCTTATTCTCCTGCTCGAAAGACTTCCGCAGCTGGGCGCGATAATCATCATTTTCATCACCATTACTGTCATCCTTGCGTCCGTCTGGCTCGCTATCGGGATAAAGGAGCGGCGATTCTTTTCTGCCTGGAACATTAGATTCAGCAGATTCATGTCGCTGAAGGACAAGATAGACAGGGAGCTGGGCGAGGGCAAGGACACCGGCCACGCTTCGGAAGACAAAGATTGACGCGCGTAACCATATGGCAGTTATCCAAGGTGGTTCCGTTCAGCAGAAGCCGCATTTCGACTTTGTGCATGACCCTGCATGGATAGAAGTTCGAACGATTGGGCAAGGACGGGGTTGCCGTGATCTCGTCGTCAGAAGCATTTCGGTAACTTTGTTAACTAACGCTGTTAATTCACAAAGACCCGCAATCGCCTTTTAAGCTCCTGCGAATATGCTGTCGATGTCAAACAACAAAACGATATCTACAAGAACTGGAGCCCTTGCGATGGTCGGCTTGGTGCTTGCCGCTGGCATACTAGCGGCAATCGCATTCTCGCCAACGACCGCAATGGCCCAAGAAAGCGACAGGAAAGAGAGGCTGGAAAGGAGCGTAGATAGAATAGACGACGCGAGGTACCACAGGCTGGGAATCCACGTTGCAAAGGGAGCAGGGATTGCAACAGATACTGAAACGAACGAGAACTACAGGTCCGGATTCAGAGTGATCGTGCAGAAAGTGAATGACACCGAAAGTGAATTCGAAGTAAAGCGCGGCATGCTGGGAATCTTTGTCGAAGGACAGAGGGAAATCTACACCATGCTTCCGGAGACATGGAGCATCACTCTGTCTGAAGACGGTGACGTGTTCGAAGCAAGCGGTCAGGTACAGAACGCCGAGGAACAGGTCTTCGACGTGAACCTTGAAGGCTACTTTGCGATGCACACCCGCCTTGGGAACCTGTGGTCTATCGAGGGCTCGCTGGAAGGCGAGGACAAAGACTACGACCTACACTACGTAGGAATATCGCATGGAATAAGAGCAGCTTCACTGGACTAACTCCGGTGAGCGCTCCTCCTTTTTTTTCTATCCCGCCCCCTTTGAATTCGTGGGCTATGTCATTTGGAACTTTGTTACTGCACTCATGGCGAATGAAGAATACTTAAGGGCGCAACGCAATAGCCATCCCATGAACCTGAACGACGAAGCTGCCAAGGCAAAAGCGCAAGAAATTATGAAAATCGAAATTGCAAATGTGAGTCACAATCCGTCAATAATCAGAGGGAATGGTTGTGCTGCTTGCCATGTTTTGTTTACGATGAAGGACAAGATGGAGGTTAGCGAACAGGATGCTGCAGACCTGCTTTCAGAGGTTCTGCTTGAAAACCAAACCCTGAATGACGAATTCATTAACCTTGTTGAAAATGTCCATATGCGGGCTCGGTACATGGGCACTACTTTTGTGATTAAGGATAGAGAAGCCAAGGACCGCTTTATCGAATCCAACTTCAAGAATATTCTGGCAGAGCTGCTATCCGATTCAGCCGGCTACGGAACGGAAATCGTTCTCAGGAAATTGATACTATCGCACATTGCGCTGTCGGTGGCGCAAAACCTGGGCATAGACTACCACGCCGCGACTGAAGAGCTCTATTACTACATGAGAAAATATGACCAAGAAACGGACACGGAGGTATTGAGTCTCATCAGCTCTATCATGAGCAGGGGTAGGCAGCGATGACAGAAGAAAGGATTTTCGAATTGCAGGATCTTGCTTCCCGGCTGGAAAATGAAGGTGGATACTTTTTTGATTTTCTGAATATAAGAGATCTGGAGGCAGGAATCATAGTGCTCAATCCGGACAATCGGGATACCCAGCAGCCCCTTTCCCCGGATGAGCTGTCTTACGTCATAGAGGGAAGCGGCTGGTTAGAGC
>JBOGQL010000212.1:0-2404 GCA_050748985.1 Nitrososphaera sp.
GCAGCTGCCTCTCCGCCGCTCCTGCTGTACGCTTCGCAGATCTCAGCTACTTCTTTTTCAAACCCGTTTTCCATGAGGAATTTGCCATAGTACTTGCCAACCGAAACGTAGAACGCAAGGGTTTGTGCGGCCCGCCTGCGGGCCTTCCCGGGGTTGTCATTAGATACAGCGCATATTAGTGAGCACGCGATCTCAAATTGCCTCCCTCGCGTTTTTTGCCTTATGGCGGCAATGCTTTTCTTTAGCTCGTCCAGCGGCCGCAAATAAAAAATAATTCCATCTGCATGGTCTGATGCGAGTGACACCATCCTCCTGTTGACAGCGGCCACGAAAATCGGTATCTGCCTCCTTGTGGGCTCATGTAGCAATTTGAAATTGCGGATTTTGAAGAACTCGCCCTGATAGCTAACCTTCCCGCCTCCAATCATCAATCTGAGACAATCGATGAATTCTTTCATTCTGTCGATGGGCCTGTCAAACTTCATACCATGCCAGCCTTCGACTATGGCTTCGGTGCTCGCACCAAGCCCGATTATTGCACGGGAGGATGATAGCATGTCAAGCGTGGTCGCAGCCATAGCAACAGTCGCAGGAGTCCTGGAGAATATGTTGATTATAGAAGTGCCGAGTTTGGGTTTCTTGGCTATCTGCGAAATTGCTCCGAGGGTAGCAAAGGATTCGCGTCCCCAGGATTCCGGGACCCACAGCGAATCGACATTTCTGGCAGCGTCAGCCAGTCTGGCGCAGGACAGGACATCCTCCATGGAAAGTAAAGGGCCAAGGCTGTAGCCTATACTGTCTGTAACTTTCATGACAAGGAAGAACCCTGAAGTTCTTTCGCAGCTTCTTCGATATCCTTGTGCGAATCAATAGATCTCCAGAAAACGTTCTCGTATTTCGCAGCACTTAGCTTGCCTTCTTTTGCAAGAGCCGGAAGAGCGGTGAGCTCGATGTTACCGTTTTCTGGGAGATAGTCGAACACCTCCTTAGTGAAGCGGTATACCCCCGCGTTAACCCACCTGTCTGGGATCCTTGGCTTTTCCACGAAGCCTATCACCCTGGAATCCCTGTCAAGTTCTACTACTCCGTAAGGACTTCGAAGTGGCACAAGCGCTAGGGATTGCGACTTGCCGCCGTTGTTGTGGAGCTGATTCGGGTCTAGGCCTGTCAGAATGTCTCCGTTTATCATGAAAAATGAGTCTTGGCCCGAAAGCAGGCTTTGCGTGTTTTTCAGGGCCCCGCCAGTTCCTAGGGGCTCTTCCTCGACTGCATAGCCGACCTTTACGCCAAGCCTATTTCCGCTCCCGATGTGATCTATTATTTGCTCCTTCATGTATCCGACGCAGACAATGACTTCATTTATCCCGAATTTCTTGAGCCATTTTACCTGCCATTCAATAATCGGAACATTCAGAACCTCTATCATGGGTTTGGGTCTCTGGTCGGTCAGCGGCCGCAATCTCTTGCCAAGCCCTCCTGCAAGTATCACCGACTTCATAATATGTTTCATGAAATGCACGAATTGTATAAAACATTATCTTGGTGGCCGACTTCCGTCGTCCGGAGCCGCGACAGAGCTTCTTGAAGCCGGGTTATTTAGAGCCCAATGCACTTCCTCGTAGCACTCTTTGCACATCTCTGCACCACCTGTGTGCTCGCAAGTGTAAGTCTTGTCGGCGTCGGATCCGCATGTCACGCAGCGCTTCTTCATTTCGGCGCGGGCTCGTTGCTCCTCGCTGCAACGACCTTTCTGTCAATCGCCGTTTTCCAAGCACCCAAGCCCACCAAGACAGCGCCCAGCGCGATAGTTGAGCCAATCGTGCGCATAGCAGCGGATGAATCCTCAGATGCCAGCGCACCCTGCGCGATGAGCCCGAGCATTCCAGCGATGATTAGTCCCCCGTTTACAAAGAGCAGCGCAGAAACAGCCGGCGCGTACTCTTTCCTCGCAATGAAAAATCCAATTATTGACATCACGACGGCACCGCCACCAAATGCACCGCCTCTCACCGACTCGCTGAGTGGCAGGAACCCCCGTCGCTCGTCGGAATCATTCTGAGCGGAGCCAGACGAAGCAACCATCACGTCTGCCCCATAAATTACAAGAAGGACAAGAGACGCGATAAGCAGACCTATGGCGATTCCTTTGGCCATCCAGCCCGTGATTGGCGCGCAGATTTAATAAACGTACCCTGATTGAAAAGATCCCATGCCGGAGGATGCCGCTGATATACTGTATTCGACAATAGAAAAGATAGGCAGGGAAAGGATCAGGATAGACATTGCCTCCAGTATCGACTTTTCAGAGAAGCATTCCAGACAGATTCTGCGCGAATGCGTGGGCAAACTGGGCTCAAAGGCAGACGATGAAACTCTCGCGAGCCTTTGCGAGACACTGCTACAC
>JBOGQL010000213.1:0-1716 GCA_050748985.1 Nitrososphaera sp.
GCGTGTACCCGGGGAAGCGCAGCGTTCGATACTAAACTCCCCGCAACTGGTGTCTCAAAGTTGTTGACACATTCCGGATACGGAAGAGAAATACGGATAGTCGTACCAAAAAAAGCACCTCGGGGGAAGACCGTCTCGGTGATCTGTACGAGCGAGCAATTTTGGCAGAAAACCAGGGTAAGCGACACGAATGGTTCGTTCAAATGTAATTGTTCTTGGTCGACAGGCGGTCCGCCAAGGGCGTTTTGCCGAAGTCTAATATATGTTGCAAACCGCGGGCGCCACAGGAGCGGTAAAGTGGTTTCTGTCTTGTAAAGCATCAAGCGATCCTCCTCCGCTTTTCTGCGTAGGTCCAACGAAGATCCTCAGTCAGAACACCTTCCTCTATCAATTGCTTTACATGAGCAATGCGCTGATAGCGGGGTCCGTCAAACTCCTGGAGCTTGACGCGCGCGCGACAATAAGCTTCATAAAGCTCCTCTACCCCTCGCCTTGCGGTCCACTGGGGCTTAAAGTCCGGTAGATATTTTGCGATTTTTGAGCAATCAACCCGGTAACAACGCTTATCTGAGCCAGCATCGGGCGCGTATTCGATACGACAGCCCGGTACCACATCTTCTACGATCGCCGCTAGCTCGCGAATTTGGTAGTTCTCTGTGGTGGTTCCGACATTAAATGCCTCGTTATGCACCGCTTCACGTGGGGCATTTAGCGCAGCGACGTAGGCGTGCGCGATATCTCGAATATGCACAACGGGTCGCCAAGGTGTCCCGTCGCTTTTTATATAAACCTGCTTTGTGGTAAAGGCCCAAGCGGTTAAGATTATTAACGACTAGGTCGAACCGGATCCGCGGTGAAACACCGTAGGCGGTAGAGGCACGGAGGAACACCGGCGAGAAATGCTTATCGGCCAAACTGGCTAAAGCCTGTTCCACCCGAACCTTCGACAAGCCGTAAGGAGTAACCGGATTAAACGGTGACTGCTCGTTGAGAAAATCGTTGCCGGCAGCGCCATAGTTGCTGCAAGAAGAGGCAAACAAGAAGCGGCTCACACCCGCCTTCTTAGCAAGCTGCGCTAGGCGCACGGAAGCCTTGTGATTGATGCTATCGGTGAGCGTTGGTTGGTAATCTCCTAGGGGATCGTTGGACAATCCAGCTAGATGGATGATTGCATCGCAACCTTCGACATCGGCTTCTCCTGCGTCGCGGACGTCTTTTACAATGGTTTGAATATCGGGAAGGCTGTCCATAAACGTGCAGCGTTCGAACAGATTCGTATCCATGCCGACTACGCGGTGACCTGTCTCTAACAGCATCGGTGTCAATACCGTACCTATATATCCGTTGTTGCCTGTTACTAACACGCGCATTTCATTACTCCCAGGTTTTCCAAGGTGCGCTCCCCTCCTGCCAACAAAGCATTAAGCGCCTGAGACAGGTATTTTCCTCCGTTATAGAGGGGCAGCCCGATGCTAAGTTGTGGTTTCAGGTCACGCATGGCTTTACTTTGAGGCGACTTAATTGTTGCTAAAGGAAGGCAAGTACTATGCCAGCGCATTAAGCGGGCTGCTCGTAGCTTTCTTGGAGTTGCCTTGAGGGATTTTTTTCGCCCGTCCGGGAGCGCCACCGTCTGAGAACAGCGAGGATCCATGCGGTTTGCCGACAACCGCTGGGCCAGCGTTTGGAAGCCAGCGAGAAAAATGCAGGAGTGGATAC
>JBOGQL010000214.1:0-4506 GCA_050748985.1 Nitrososphaera sp.
ACTATTGCAGAGGCGGCGGTTACGAGCAAGCCCGATGCCGTAAAGGGCGAATCGATCATCGCGTTTCTTGTCCCAAAGGAAGGCGTTGCCAAGTCAGAAGAGCAGCGCAGGGACATCCTATCCCATATCAGAAGCACCATGGGCGCCTTCGCGGTTCCGGAAGAGGTGTATTTCGTGAGCACGCTCCCCAAAACCAGGAGCGGCAAGATAATGAGAAGACTGCTCAAATCGGTGGCATCCGGGGACGCGATTGGGGATATCACCACTCTTGAGGAGGGGGCAGCGATCGATGAAGTCCGTCAGGCGTACACGGATTTCAGGAAGGAAGTTATTCCTCCCTAGTACTTCCAGCTGGCAATGTAATGTGGCGTAATCTCTATGACGCTTGAATTCTTGCCCATTTCAATCAGGCTCTGGGCCACCTGACCATCAAGTGACCCCAGGTACCTCAGTATGTTACGAACCGTGACTTTTGTTGCAAACTCTGGGCCGTCAATAACCTTGGCCTTTCCCTTCCCGCGGACCCCGTAGGGCGGACCTCGGTCCGGATCGACGTCAACGAGAAAATACACGTTAGGGTTTTTTCGAAGCGATCGAGCCTTGGCTCCATTGGAGTCGGTAGAAACGTAGAACTTTTCATCCTCATAGTAGTACCAGACCGGGTGAACGATGGGCATCCCGTCGCGCACATCAACCAGTGCAATCCGCAGGATCCCGGGCAGGTTCAAGAGCTCGAGGATCTCTTTTTCTTCCATCGCCTTTGCAGTCCTGTCAGCGAGCTTGTACTCCACGACCTCTGAGTGGCAACCGAGGTTAATTAAGCTAGACGGAGATAACAGTCATTCTCGAGCCCACGGAAATATCGTGCGCGTCTATGAACCCGGAGGTAGAAGCTACAACATAGAGTGACCGTTTCGTTGTCTTGTATGTGCAGCTGACAGTCTCCACGAGGCTCTGGCACGGAGGCGCGTCCTCTATCAGGTACACGACATTGCCATCCTGGTCGATCCAGACAAGATCCAGATTGTACTCTATGTTGAGCATCCAGACTTCGTGAAGGTCCGGCTGATCGTACTTTAGCAGCAGTGCAGTATCGACTGCAAGTCTGTCCTGCCTGAAGGTCAGCCAGCGGTGCCTTTCAGCAGCGGTGTCTGCAATTTCGACCGTAATGACGTCGTCGTCTAGTCTTACCGTGCCCTTTGAAAATTCGGTTCTATCCTGCCCGGTCACTCCTGGAGGAATAAACGCAATTCCAAGTGCGCCTATGATCGCAGCCGCCACTATCACTGGTATGAGGACCGCGTTCTTGCGCGCCACACCTAGAGTCGGTGCCAAAAATAATTTGAACTTTGCTCGATAGGTCAGCTCGCAAGTGGAGGGGGTGGGATTCGAACCCACGAACCCCTAAGGGACGGGATCACCCATCTCGCATCGTGATAATTTGTGGCGAGAGTAAATGACTACGTGCGACGCGGATCTGATCTTGAGTCCTGCGCGTTTGACCAAGCTTCGCTACCCCTCCGGCAAACGGTGTTGATCGTTGAACCTTATTTCAGAGTTTCGGCGGCAACTTGAAAGGTTAAATTTTTCTAGTACATTCCCTGACTGGTATAGGAGCACATCCGCTGCAATGCCCAAGCCTCAGACAGTGACGAGACTGTGTACAAGATGCCACACGAAGACCAATCACGAAGTACGGGAAAAGACCGTTGCCGGGATAAAGCTGGTGTGCACGGACTGCGGATATTCGCTGGTAGTTACATCCATGTAACATTTATTATTAGATGCATCTGTAGCAGAAAACATGCAGATAAGTGAGTTGAAACCCGGGATGCGCAACGTGAGCGTTACGGGGAAAATAGAGAGCGTGGGCGAGCCGCGCACTGTCAACCTTCGAGCCGGCGGAACAAACAACGTGGCGGACGCTGTCATATCTGACGAAAGTGGTAGCATAAAGCTTTCGCTGTGGGGAGACGACATCAACAAGGTTCAAGCCGGAGACAGGGTCTCGATCGAGAACGGCTACATCAACACGTTCAAGGGAGAGAACAGCCTGAGCGTGGGAAAGTTCGGCAAGATAAACAAGGTCTAGCTGATGTATCCCATATCCCGAGGCTTTTGCGCCGGCTGACCTTCGTACGGGACCTTGCCACCGCGGCCGGCAACCATTTGCTGCTCTATGGTTTGAATCAGCATCTCTGTGTCCTTCGCGCGCTTTTCCAGGTTCGTCATGTCCACCCTGAGGTTGATTATCTTGAGCAGGGTCTCCAACACCGCCTTTGAAGCCTTGGCGTCCACAACGTAGCCCGAGGTTTCCCCAAGAAGGCAGGTGCCCTTAATCCCGCGCAGCTTTGCTATGCCGATGATGAGGCCGTTCATTCCTGTTATGCTGCCGCTGTCCATGGCAGAAATGTTGTTTGAAGGAAAAGATTTCACTATTTCGGCATCCGTTGCAGTGCCAAAGACCCTCGGCTTTTCAACGAAAACACCCGTGATGTACGCGGCGAGAGTAAAGACATGGTTGGTGCCGAATCGAGTTGCCAGATTCAGAATTTCGTCTGCGAGTGCGTACTCGGAATCGGGAGTTGCGGGCTGCGAGTCGCCTGTGAGAAGCAGTAGTTCCTCGGCGTCCTTCCCTCGCCACCAGAAAAGGCTATTCTTCATAAGGTCTGCAGTCCCATCGGCCCGGATCATCACTTGAGGCGGAAATGAACTGGAATAGACGTCTGCCAGCGGCTTTGCCTGCAATTCCTCGATCAGGTGATCCACTGCCAGCTTGCCGACGTAGCCGCTGCCCGGAAAACCGCAGATCAGATTTGCGGATCTGAGATCCGGCAGGACCTTGTCCGAATAGACAATCTTTATCTCCCTTTCTGACACAATGCTTGGACGTTTTGAAGGTCTTTAAAGCTTTGTTCAGCACCGCAGAATATTACAGGGTCGGACATAGCTTGATATCTACGTACGAGCAAGACGACTATTTTCTTGCATGAAGCGCATGATTTTCGAGGATATTGAAATCATGATGTTTCCAGCTCTTCAGAAGCGGTTGTGGGAAATTCACTTCATTTAGTCAGACGCAGTCTATGAAGAACCATCGCGCCATCGACTGGACGATACAGGATCGGGTTGCTACATGCAGATCATGTCGGCGATCATTACAAGTGCGACTTGGGAGCTAAAGCCTTGGGCGGGATTTGGACCCGCGACCTCTACCTTACCAAGGTAACGCTCTACCAGGCTGAGCTACCAAGGCATGTAAACGGACAAACGATTCCGCGAACCATATAATAACGATGTGCTGTCTGATGTTGCACAGAAAAATGGAATAGAGGATCAACTCGGATTGATACTCACAAAGGAAATTGAAGATTACACAACACCGCAAATAGCTCCCGTATCAAGATTTAATTAAGCAGCTTCTCCAATGCAAATCCGGATTCAGCGGGGGTTGTAGAGCCTGGCCAAATTGGCTTACATAATTGGAGACGCGGGACTTAAGATCCTAGAAATGGGTTATCCCGTCCCTAAGGGGTCCGTGGGTTCGAATCCCACCCCCCGCACCTTCGCTCTGGGATACCATTGAAGCGATCATCTGCTCGGGTTTTTTGTGAGAAATAGCAGTTGCGCAGGGAAAGCTCATCGAAACGCCCGGTTTAACTGAATATTGTCAAGAAAGAAAAAGGGGAGGTATGGCGTTTTACGCCACTGTCGAGTCGAATAGTGCCCCTTGGTCTACTGCTGCTGCACCGCTCTGGTCGTGCGGGACGCTGACTAGAACCTCACCCGTGCATGTTCCGCCTTCACCGTCGTCAGCAGTGAAGGATATGTGGTACACTCTTCCGTCTCCGGCTCCCGACCTCTCTGCTCTGACTTGTGCTGTGTCCGTCCCGACCCCTGCGCCATCAGGTGACTTGTCTCCATCGCCCAGCCCGTTCGTCGGCTCGTCCTGGAAGATGCTGTCTATGGTGATCGTTACGTTGTCGCCGTCTGGATCGGTAACGTTACCTATGCCGATGCTCTTCATCTTGTGGTTTGGCGGCCACAGAGTGCTTTCACTTGGTACAGCCCCGCTGCAGTCAGGATCATCGTTTGCAGTTCCACAGGCTTCAATGATGTCCAATATGGCATCTGCGGTTCCGGTGCCGTCAGCCGCCGTTGTTATGAAGACCCCGCCGGTGGTGTTAGCGTCATCCTGCAATATCGCAGCCTGACCAGCGTAGTCGCCGCCAGTGGGTACGAATACGTCCGACACAAGTATACCGAGCCCTAAGGCCTGCAACGCTACGTCATGCATCCTCGCGACATCCGCCGGGTCTGTCACATCGTCAAATCCGCCAGGAGGGGCGTCCGTGATCAGGATCAATATCTTCACCGCAGCTGGTCTCCACGGGTCGTCGAAATCGCCTATCTGGCCGGGCCTTGCGCTCAGATTGTTAACAGTCGCGTTCTTTGCTTCGTCTGACGCTTCAGGGGGGCTGGCTCCTCCAAACGCCACAGTCGCGT
>JBOGQL010000215.1:0-1666 GCA_050748985.1 Nitrososphaera sp.
GTCTTCTCCTGGCCGGGTACCGGGCTGCTGGTGGTGGACGCGGTGCGGGCCCGGGATTTCCAGGTCGTCCAGGCCGTGGTCATCGTGTTCGCCGGCATCTTCATTCTCACCAATCTGCTGGTCGACATCCTCTATGCCTATCTCGATCCGCGGATCCGCTATCAGTGAGGGCGGGGCCCTGAGCAGGGAGGACGGTTGATGGCGACGGTGACGGCGAGAACGCTGCCGTGGTACGCGGCGCCGAGAGTGGCCCACGCGATGCGCCAGGTCCGGCGGTATCCGGTGATATCGCTGTCGCTCCTCACGTTCCTCCTGGTGATTCCTGCGGTGTTCGCCACGCAGGTCGCGCCTCACGATCCCCTCAAGGGGGCGCTGGCCAAGCGGCTGAAGCCGCCGGTCTGGCAGCAGGGCGGCACCGTCGAGCATCCGCTCGGCACCGACAAGCTCGGACGCGACATCCTGAGCCGGATGATCCACGGCGCCCGCGTCTCGCTCGTCGTCTCGCTGGTGGCGATCCTCGTCGGCGGCGCCATCGGCACCGCGCTGGGGCTGATCTCGGGCTACTTCGGGCGCTGGGTGGACTCGCTGATCATGCGCCTGGTGGACATCTCGCTGTCCTTGCCGACGATCTTGCTGGCCCTAGTCCTGGTCGCGGCGGTCGGCCCGAGCTTCGGGACGGTGATCATCGTCCTGGTGGTGCTCCTGTGGGCGCGGTATGCGCGGCTGGTGCGCGGCGAGACGCTCAGCATCAAGGAGCGAGACTTCGTGGCGCGGGCGCGCGTGGCCGGGGCGTCCCACACCCGCATCATGTTGCGCTACATCTTCCCCAACGTCGTCAACTCGCTCGTCGTGCTGGCGACGCTGCAGGTGGGATACGTCATCGTGCTCGAGTCCTCCCTGAGCTTCCTGGGAGCGGGGCTGCCCCGCGCCGAACCGGCCTGGGGCGTCATGGTGTCGGACGGCCGGGAGCTGATCGTCACGGCGTGGTGGGTCTCGATGTTCCCCGGGATCGCCATCATGCTGACGGTGCTCTCGCTCAACCTGCTGGGCGACTGGCTGCGAGACCATCTGGATCCCAAGCTTCGAAACCTTTAACACCACACTGCTAGGAGGAGAGCTATGAAATCGAAAGTCGTTTCGCTGTTTGCGGCCCTGCTGGTGGCGGCGGTAGCCGTCCTCGGTACGGCGCTCGCCCCCGGATGGGCCCAGGCGGCAAGTGTCAAGCGCCTGATCTTCGCGTCCGCCGGGTTCCACGAGAGCAACCGCTTCTGGACCATCGCCCGTCCCGACCACCTGCAGTTCGAACCGTTCTGGGAGACGCTGGTGGGAATGGATCCCAAGACAGGAGATTACATCCCGGCGCTGGCGACGAAGTGGGAGATCAGCCCCGACTTCAAGGAGTGGACCTTCCACCTGCGGAAGGGCGTGCAGTTCCACTTCGGCTATGGGGAGTTCACGTCCGCGGACGTCGTGCACTCGTACTCGCTGACTACCCGCAAGGATACGACGATGACGCTCGGACCGTTCTGGCGCACGGTCGAGGAAGTCAAGGTCGTCGACAACTACACCGTCCTGTTCCGCTTCAAAGTACCGGCGTTGACGACCAATCTTTTTGCGTTCGCGCGCTCCGGCGATCTGCGCATGACCAGCAAGGCGCAGTGGGACA
>JBOGQL010000216.1:0-1828 GCA_050748985.1 Nitrososphaera sp.
CCATAGTAGTCAGTCGTTATCCAAAGGTTCAATTTGTGATTGTTGGTGATGGCTCATTGCGCCCTAAATGTGAGCGCTTAATCGATGAGCTTAATCTGAGTGAGAATGTTTTCTTATTGGGCTATAGAAATGACGTTCCCAGAATCATATCCATGCTGACCATAACGGCTATGAGTTCGCTTTGGGAAGGCTTGCCCATTGCGTTTCTTGAGTCCATGAGTGCTGGTAAGCCAATTGTTGCCAACAATGTTGATGGTGCGAGCGATGTTGTAATTGATGGAGAAACCGGTTTTCTTGTGACTCCACACCAACCTTCGGAAATGGCGGAGCGTATTCTGTATTTACTCAATAATGAAAATCTGTGTAGTGAGATGGGGCAAGTTGCTCAGCAGCGTTCTAGCTATTTTTCCAGGCAAAGGATGGTTGCGCAAGTCGAGTCTTTATACAAAGAACTACATTCCGCTGCGCAACGCGGCGATTCTTTCTGCACACGTGAATGAGCGAACGAGCCGTCTCGGAATCGCCGTAATCATGAACGTACAAGGCAGGATATGATTGAAGGCGGTCTAAACAGAGCAGAATCAATTTTTTTGCCCTTCGCTGCAAAGGGTAAGAGGCGGATTTCCATATCTTTTCCCCTGAGGAAGGGCATTCTGTGTTTAGGTGATCTCCTGCTCTTGAACCTTGCGTTATTCCTTCTGTTGACGATGGGGCACTTTGCATTACTCAACTTTGAGGTAGTGCCCCGACACTTCATTGCATCTAATATCCTGTTTGGGGCGTGGCTTCTGTTTTTCTATAGTGTCGGCCTCTATGACATAGAACGCTGTGCCACACCTGGAACCATAGGAAGAAGACTTCTCCAAGGCCTTGGCATTTCGGGCATGGTTACCATCGTCCTTTTTGACACCTTTTCTTCTTTTCTCATGCTCCCTGAGACTATCTTGGTTATGGATCTACCACTGGCCGCACCCCTTCTTTTTGCTTGGCGTGTATTGTTCTTGCGTTGGAGCAGTAACGGCACCAAGATGCAAATCTTGCTTTGCGGCAAAAAGACGGAAATCAACGACTTTCACAGGATCATGAGTGAAAGTAGCCATCTAGGTTTTGAGATTTCGCGTTCATTTGTTTTGTGGAATGGTGAGAATGTCTCACCGGCATCCACAATCCTCAATTGCCTCAACGGGAATCACATAGATATATTGGCAATTTCGAGGCAACTACGCGAAGAGCCATCCGTACGGGGACTTTTTTACGAACTTCTGTGCTCCGGGATTCATGTTGTGGAGATTAGTCACTTGTCTGAACAGCTTACTGGGAAGATACCCGTCTGTGCCATCAACGAGGGATGGTTCGTCGAAAACCTACGAGAATTCAATAAACGTGGCTTTGAGACCTTTAAACGCGTCCTGGATTTAGCCGCAGCAGTCCTTTTGGGGATACTTACTGCTTTGATATTTCCACTCGTTGCTTTGGCAATCAAACTTGACGATCCCGGCCCAATCCTGTTCCGGCAAAAAAGAGTGGGCAAAGGTGGACGCTTATTCGATGTCATCAAGTTTCGCACGATGGTCAAGGACGCTGAGAGGGAAGGCGTCCAATGGTCGGCGGAGGGGGATCCCAGAATCACGGCTATCGGCCACGTTCTTAGAAAAACAAGAATCGATGAGCTGCCGCAGCTATGGAACGTGTTGAAGGGGGAGATGTCTTTGGTAGGACCCCGGCCCGAGCGGCCAGAGTTTGTTAAGCAGCTGGCGGAGACCATACCCTTTTACGAAACACGCCATCTCGTGCAACCTGGCCTCACCGGTTGGGCACAGATTAATTT
>JBOGQL010000217.1:0-2086 GCA_050748985.1 Nitrososphaera sp.
GTTCAAATCCCTCCCCCGCCACCATCGAAGATGCAGGTCAGGCCCCGGATTCAGGTCCGGGGCCTTCTGCTGTCCGGGGCTCACTTCTACCGGGTCTTCTACCGGACGAGCCGGCACGAGTCGGTACGGTCGGGTACCAGGCGGCAGACGACGGCCGGCGCGGGAAGGTTTCGCAGTGCCGGTGGCGGAGAGAGCGGGTCCGGGACGTCAGGCGACAGAGCGGCCGAGCTTGGCGTCGACCTCGCTGAGGGCCTCGCCGAGTGCGGCCCGGGCGGCGTGCAGCGGGCTGGGGTCACCACCGAGGTCCGCCAGCAGAGCGGAAACCGTCAGGCCCCGCTCCTCGTGGGCGAGGGCCAGGACCGTGGGCTTCCCGGCAACGAGCCTGTCGACCAGCGCGTCGAGGTCGTCGGGGCCAGCAGCATGCAAAGCCTCGAGCTCCTCGGGGGTGATGCGGGTGTAGGCCCAGACCTGGGTCGGGTCGACATGCCCATCGATGCAGCGGAACAGGTGGAGTGCGCTGCCCTGGCGGATCGCGCCGATGAGCGGCATGGCGTAGTGGTGGAAGGTCTCCACCAGCTCGGCATCCTCGGATGGCAGCCACGGATGCCGGCCCTGTTCGATGGCGATGCGCTCGGCCATCACTCCTCCTCGTCGAGCGGTCCGAAGCAGGCGTCGAACCGCTCGGCCACCTCATCGTCCCACTGCTCTTCATAGCCCGACATGCTCAGGTAGCCCTCAGAGGCCCTCGAGGAGGTCGTTCACCAGGGCGGCCAGAGAGGTCGCGATCGTGGCTGGATCTTCGCCGGGTCCGGCCGCCCGTGCCGCCATCGTGGCGCCTTCTGAGGCGGCGGTGGAGAACAGCCGCTCGAGTTGTGCTCGTGCCTCGACGGTCACCGGGGCGGACAGTTCGTCGTCGGCGAGCGCGGTGAGGCGATCGACGAGCAGACTGGTGTCGACGGCGCGAAGCAGCCTCAGGACGTCGAGAGCGTCCTTGTCGCGGAGGCGGTCCGGCGCGCCGACCCGCTCGGCGATCTTGTGCGTCTTCGCCACGAGGAGTGCGCCGGGCCCCGCCACCCATAACGTGATCGACCGGGGGTCGTTGGGATCGAGGGCGTCGATGGCCCGATGGTCACGATCGACGAGCGCCGCCTCGAGCCCCTTCGCTCGGCGCGCGGCTCGCTTGCCGTGCAGGCCGAGGCGTGCACCTCGCGTACCTGGCCCGGCGAGTGCCTCGGGAACCATGAAGTCGACCGCGATGCCCTCAGGGCTCACCCACCTGCCTGGCTGTTCTCCAAGGGTGAAGCCCCGGGCGGCGAGGAGGTCGCCGATGAGCGGCCTTTCGGCGAGTTCGCCAGGGGAAACGGTGAAGTCGGCATCTGTTGTGTACTCGGGGACCGTCATGTTGGCGTCGCCCGTATGGAGGTAGATCGCTTGCGCGCCGACGAGGATGATCGCGTCGCGATGCTCGGCGAGCGCCTCCGCCGCGTCGAGCAACCCGGAGCGAGCTCGGACGTAGAGCGGATCAGGCACGCCAGGCATCCTCGTTTCCCCGCATCCACGCCAGAAGCTCGTCTCCTTCGCTCGGTTCCCGCCCCGGCCCGGTGAGCAGATCGACAGCCAATTGGCTCGTTCCGACAACTCGAAGGTCGTCCCGGATGGTGGAGCGGTCGAAGACCACGGGATCAAAGGGTTCCACGAGGACGACGTTGGCGCCCGCGTCGGCGGGTCGGAGCTTGAGCCGTTCAGCCGCCAGCGCTGGATCCTCGACGTACACAGCAGCCTGCCGGGCCGGCGCGATGGGAGCGAACCGCTGGGCGGCGAAGGCGCCGGTGACGACGTACGGCCACTTAGCCTCGGAGAGCCTTGCAGTGATGGCGGTGAGGCCGCGTGGATCGAGGTAGGAGCTGACCTGATTGGAGCGGGCGAAGTCGTAGTCCTGGCTCCAGCGCCGGATTGTGCCTTCCCAGTTGAGGTCGATGATCCCACCGCGGCTGTCGCGCGTGACGAGCCCTTCTCGGTCGAGGAGATCCAGCGTCCGGGAGAGCGAGCCGAGCGGCACGCGAGCGCGCGTGGCGAGGTCGCGTAC
>JBOGQL010000218.1:0-3229 GCA_050748985.1 Nitrososphaera sp.
ATCTACTACATCGCGACTGACGCCTCCGTAAAGGATGTTGCCGACATGCTTGGCGTGGTGCACGTCAACAGGACAGGAGAAACCTTGCTAACGGGATCCTCGTCGGACCTTTGGGTGTTCACAAACGGTATCGAAGGGACGGGCCCGATGGGATTCCAGGCTAGCGTAGCCGGCAGCAACGTCGGCGACGCTTCGTACAGCCCGATGTGGAGGATAGTAGCTGCTACCTGGTCAGAGGCAGGGCAGGCCGAATTCCTGACGACGGCACAGCAGATTTCCGCGGCTGGCGCCAGTGGCAAGCTGACCACCGGCATTGCGGGCGTGGTCGTTAACTGTCCGTTCGTTGAAGTTCCCTGACCACGGAAAGGCCCACAAAGAGGTGGGCATTACCCTTTTTTCCGCAATAAGTGACGAATCAATATATTCGAGGTAGCTGTTGAATTTCCGCCCGATTAGAAACCTAGGCAACAGTCAGCCTGACTACAAATGCCAGAGTACATATCAGCGCTATTGCCATCGTGGCGGCGCCTGCCGGGCCGAGAACGAATCTCGTCATTCCAATTCGTGACTGAACAGTCCAGGTATTAAAGAGCAATAGACAGAGACGCAACGTATCGCTGATAATGTGCCAATGGCATGTAGCACGCGAGATAGAAAGTCCCAACCTAATCAATATCTATGCTCTTTCTTTCTGCCGCTTCCGCCGAAGGTTCCTTTCTGACCAAGTCTGCCCTGGATTTTCTTGCCGCTTCGATCGCCCTGTTCCTCCGAGGCTGCAACACAAGGACGTAGACTGATCCTGCGAGGTAAACTGCAAGGAGAATGAGCTGGGCGACTACAGTTTCAAGCGTAGGGTGTATGCCTGTCATCGCTGCCAGGTTGATATCGAGCCTTGGCACAGTGCCGATATACGTTGTCTGGATGTAGCCTACTTCCTGAAATTCGCGTATGGCGTTGCCCATGAATGCAATAGACATGTAGGCACCTATCCCCATTGTCAGACCAAAGAGGACCCGGAGCGGAAGCTTCCTGCCCAGCTTTCTTACGACAAAGGCGACACCCACTATTACTGCAAGGCCCGCAATGAGCCCGGCCGCCACGTACCATTCCATGTACTTTGCAAACGACAGCATCGCCTGGTAGAACAGTACGGTTTCAAATCCCTCGCGGTACACGGTGAAGAAGGATAGCATTACAAAGACCATGACGCTTCCCGTCGTGGTGGCTTTCCATACCTTCGCCTTGACGAATTCGATCCATTTTTTCGTCTCCACCTTGTTCAGTATCCAAAAGCTCACCCAGAAGAGTACTGCCACGGCAGACACGCCTGCCAGCGCCTCGATGAGTTCCCGGCTCGCCCCGGAGATTTCGATTACATACTGCGCCACGTACCACGTAACTGCGGTCGCTGCAAACGCAATAACAATGCCGTAGTAGACGTGCTTCTTGAACCGATCATTCCTCGATGCTTCAAGGTAGGTCAGTATCGCGCCGACAATTAGAGCGGATTCAAGGCCTTCACGAAATATTATTGAAAATGAGGTCGAAAAGGCGATCGCCGGGGCCACGATCCCGGTGCCGGAGACGAGCCGCTCAGATTCATCGAGCCCCCTCCTGATCTCGATGACCTTGGCTTCGACCTGGTCATACGTTGCGCCTGACTGTATCAGGCTGCGGAGCTCTGCAAACTTGATTTCCATTTCAAGTGTAAAGTCAGGGTCTATCGGTCGCAGCGGGATTTCCACATTTTCATAGCTGTCAAGGTAGGCCTTCCTTGATTCCACGAGCGCGCTCTCTGCATCGCCGGCCGCGTACAACCGGAGCGTATCATCAAGCCTGAACCTAATCTCGTCGATGTTTCTCCTTACCGCGGCCTTGGCCGGATCGTCTGCCTCTCCGATGCTCTTCCTCTCCCCGGCGTAGGTTCCAAACCCCGCTTTCAGGCCTTCGATTTCTGAAAAGCCGGTTGAAGTCGTGACGGCAGCCTGCCCAGGAGGGGCAGTCGCCACCAGCTCCTCGGCTGTGTCAAGGTTGGCAAGAATGTCTTGAACAAGGGTTTCGATTTCAGAGGCTGGTTCTTGTGCCTTTATCATTCTGCGCAGCTCTTCTCTCATCGCTACTTCGATAGCGACCATGAGTTCACGATCTTGGAGTTCGATCGGCCCTTCGAGGTATTCATAGTTGTCAAGGTATGCCGATATCGCGAGCTGGTCGGCCTGCTCGTAGTCACCAGCCTTTACCTCGGTTACGACCTTTCCTAGGAGATCGCGTATGTTCGCAAAGTATTGCTTGTGCCCGACTTTCCCGGCTGATATTATCGAGAGATCCTCGGCAAGGTCCCGCTCGATGGCGGTGGCAAGACGCACGACAGTTTCGTTGTCGCCCCTGTTACTGACAGAACTTTTCAGTTCTGAAAAGAAAAAGTCAACTTCGGCCTTACGCCTCTCATCAAGCGTGTCTGATATCAATTGATATCTTGCGTTGGCCACATCGACAATCCCGATTGCGTTTTCATAATCAATCTTGTTCAAGCCGCCTTCTGATAGCTGATAGGATTGGACTGCGTCCCTCAAAAGATATACCACGATCTGTGAATTCATTGATTTTTCTGAATCCGCCGGCAAAGTTATTTTGGTCACGAAGGTGTCGATTATTGTTTTGATTGCTGCAATATCCTGTCGCAGCTGTTCAACAGATCGCTCGCCAGTTCTAATGTTGATCGGCAGTTCCGTCAGGAACGATTCCAGCTCGGTAGAGGTTTTTTCGTCAAGAGATTTCAGTTGGCCCTTGATTGATGGAAATGTCGTCGTGTGTGGTATGAAGGCATGAGCAAACGCTGAATCGCTGTCTCCCTCCTCTAGAGCCCTTTCAGTCAGCTGGAGCTGGACGCGTATCCTTTCGAGGTTTACCGTGACGAGCAATTTTTCAGCATCGATAGATGATTGACCATAGGCAATCATCGGCGACAGGACTAGAAGGGATGCCACCGATGCGAAAATTGGCAATGATTTTGCACTCAATTTTGTCATTTCCCTCAACCACAGCTACCATGAACTATCATTCGCTGGAATTGACAGTTAGGCTTACCTAATTAGGCGGCAGATATTTAAACGATCTTTGCACAGCGGTTCTGTATCGTTCGCGTCGGATGAAGGGGTAACCTTCAGGCTGTAACAATTCGTCGGATGGTCGCTGAATGTTACTTTTTATGTTCGAGGGATCATTATCT
>JBOGQL010000219.1:0-9883 GCA_050748985.1 Nitrososphaera sp.
GAACTTTGAGCTGGCTGCATTCTACGGCCTGTCGGTCTTGATTTCGAACCTTGTCGGCGGAATCCTGAATGCAGTTTCCAAGGCGCTGCTGCCGACCGCCAGCGAGGAATGGACCAGGGGGAACAAAACTGGATTGAGCCATACGCTTGACGCTGGCATAAGGCTCTCGATGCTGATTAGCGGGATCGGATTCCTGGTTCTCTTCGTGCAGCCGAGCGCGGTTCTGGGCCTTATCTCTGAACAGTATGTCGAAGCATCATTCGCTCTGAGAATCCTCGTGGTCGCTTCCATGATCTATTCGCTCGGAGCGATCGTTACTTCGATGCTAAATGCTGCAAACAGGGCTGCAGAAGTAGCCAAGATCGGTATCGTGTCATCAGGCATAACCATCGCGCTGACATTCATTCTTACCCCTGCGCTTGAGATCGAAGGAGCGGCCATAGCATTGCTGGCAGGATCAATTGCAAGCCTTGTCATGTCCTTGTCGTACCTTAGATCGAAAGAAAACATCACAATTTCCGCCAAGGGAACCCTAAAGCCCGCAATTGCGATGGTAATTGGGGCAGCTGTCGCTTTTGCCGGTGCTCTGGTCATTCCAAACACAATCGCCTCGCTCGCGTTAGGGCTCCTGGCTTATGGAGCGATATCCCTCGGATGGCGAGTAACTACGAAGAAGGAGATCAGGACGCTCGCCGCGATCATGCGCAAACAGAGGTCATCAGGTAATGAATAGGCTATCATTGAGCATCACGCCGGCTACAATCCAATCGGCTTTTCGCAACAATACATCAGTAATTCTGCGAATAGTGGCACTTCTGGGAGCCATTGGCATAATTTACGGAAGTGATCTCGCCGCAGTGTTCGGAAAGGCGTTGACCTTCAGTTCCGGAAACATTACCAATTATGTTCTCGTAATTCCACTATTGGTCCTGTTTGTACTCCATAGAAAACGCAAAATGCTCCTGACCACGGCGTCACTGCAAAGCAGGCAGAAGGATACCCTCCGGCTGGATGACGTGCTTGGCGCCGCCGTATGCGCGGTCGCCGTAATTGTTTACATCATAGGGTCTACAACGCTGTATTCGCAGGAATACCACCTGATCTCCCTGCCAATATTTATCGCAGGCGGAACTATGCTTCTGTTCAATATCATGACACTGAGACATGCTCTCATTGCCATCATCTTGGTGGCCTATCTTCAGCCCCCGCCGGCAGACCTGCTTGCTGAGCTTGCAGCAGACATGTCATGGTCATCGGCAGTTCTGGTGCAGGCAATGCTCAGTTCCATCGGGCTCCCAATCAGCCTTGATGCCAGCTTTGGAGCACCGGCACTCGTAATCGAGGATGCAAATGGGGCGAAGATTCCTTTCTACGTCGGCGAACCCAGCTCGGGCACGTATTCCATAGTGGGCCTTTCAGTCTTCTCGCTATTCGTGGCGTACATCCTCAGAGGCAAGCTCTGGAAGCGGGCACTCGTTTTAGTCGCTGGTTTCCCAGTTTTCTATCTCCTGAACGCGACCAGAATAGCGCTCATAATTTCGATCTGGTATACTTCCGGAGAGGCGGCGGCAGAATCATTCCACGTTGTTTCAGGGACGGTGATGAGCGCAGTTGGGACTTTGATCCTAATGTTCTTTGCCGATCTAGTTTTGGGGCTTGGCGTCCGGGGGCCGGCAAGAAAGGTAGCAAGATGCCCTTCGTGTGAAAGGAGCCGCTCTGTGGGCGAGCCACTCTGTCTGCTCTGCGGCAGATTTGTAAGGAAGGTTGCCTACCGGGTTAACTCTAAGGTAATCGGAAGAATGGTTCTGTTGTTTGTTATTTCGAGTCTTGTGGTAGCCGCTCAGGTTGCAGCGATTCAAAGCGCTGCCAGCAGGGAAACATCAGAGCTCACGCTTTACAATCTGAACATCGACGATATCCAGGGCCCGGAAACAGCATCCATCTTCTTTCCAGCTGTCGACGGATGGGATCTCAAGTATGCATTCAGGGACACCAAGGTTGAAACGATCCTGAACCAGGATGCTACCTTGGCATACAGGTACACGTCAAATTCGACTAGCCAGAACGTCACTCTGGCCGGAAAGACCACCGTACTTGCCGGGCTCCAGATAGCAAGGACACTGCACACCTGGGAAGGCTCTCTGCTTGTGTATCCTTCGAAATTCGGTAGACCCCAGGCTACAATCATCGACATAGGGTGGGTCGACATTGACGAGGACAAGAAAGCGAGGTTCTTTGCCTACAAGAAGCCCCAGTCCACGTTCACAGAGGCGGTTCTGTACTGGACCGACAAACGCGAACTGCGATTCAGCACCGGAATCGAATCCAGAAATGTGCAGATAATACTCTGGGCGAACATGGATCAGCTTGCAAGAATCGGTGCGATAGAAAGCAACACAGACACAGACAAGACCAAGGAACTCCTGCTCTCCCTGGCGCGTCCGATTGTTGCACATTGGAATGAGATTTCGATCAGCTCGATCAGCGCGCGAACTGTTGATGCAATAATAACCAGACGGCCATACATTCCACTGGGAATAACTGTGGTGGTTGCTGCGTTGTTTTCGCTTGCAATCCTTTCGAGAGATAGCTCCCTCTACAGATCTAACAAGAGGCTGTACGAGCAGGTACAGGTTGGAGAAGAAAAGATGATTCTTGAAGCATTGGTGGACACAAGGAAAGCAGGTAAGAGGCGGGTGACAGGAGAAACCATAGTGGAAACCCATCCCGATTTGACTTCAACCGCAAGTACAGCGCCCAGGTTTATCGATATGCTTGCGCAGATCAGAAATATTGGATTGATCAAGGACAGGATTCTGAGTGACAATGATGAGCCTCTCCTTGTCTGGAAACCCAATTTCGGCGTTGGCGACGAAAAAGATCGGGGAATCAAAAGAATCAGCAGGCTTTTGACCAGGTGAATCATGGATGTCCGAAGCGAGCGCCTCAATAACTGCAGGTACCGGGATTGCATCAGTAGAACCTCCGCGCGCACAATGACGTGATAAAAATTGGTTGAAAGAGCAAACAAAGTAATACTCTTCGGCGTTGACGGCGCCACCTGGACGCTGTTTAACAAGTTCATATCCGATGGGAAGCTGCCTACGTTTGAGAGGGTGGTCACAAGTGGCTCGCACGGCACATTAATGTCGACAGTGCCGGCTGTCACGGTGCCGTCCTGGACGAGCATGTTTACCGGTGTCAACCCCGGCAAGCACGGGATCACTGATTTCATCCTGAAGATCGACGGCAAGTTTTCCTTTGGAACATCCAATTTCAGGAGAGCGGATACGATATGGCAAATGATGAGCAAGAGTAATTTGAAGTGCATTGTAGTCAACGAGCCGGCGACCTTTCCACCCGACAAGATCAACGGCATCATGACCACAGGATTGATGACGCCGCCCGGTTCGATGTATGTGCACCCCCAGGATCTCAGGGGAGAGCTCGAAAGGGTGGCAGGCGGATACTGGACTGATCTGCCGCTTGACTACTATCTGACTGTGAACAAGGATGTCGCCAAGGCGTACTCAATGATTGAGGATTTCGCAAACAAAACATCCAAGGTTGGCCTCCACCTGGCGACGAACTATGACTGGGATGCTCTAGCCGTGATATTTGTTTCCACCGATAAGATACAGCATACGCTGTGGCACAGGCCAGAGTACGTCTTGAAACACTACGTCCAGATGGATCGCATATTGAAGGAATATCTTGATCTGGCAGCCAAGGAGAATGCGAATGTCCTGATAGCATCGGACCACGGGTTTGGACCGCTACGCAAGACGTTCTACATGAATTCGTGGCTAGCGCACATCGGGCTCCAGAAGCGAAAGACCAACCTGTTCGCACTGGCCGCAAAGCTGGGGATAACTCCCAGCAGACTGGCGATGATCCTGAAGAAATTGCACCTCTACGACATCGTATTGAGGAATCTGATCAGATCAGACATCATCGTTGATGCAGCATTTCAGTATGACAGGCCCATAGACATGGAAAGGTCTCTCGCCTTTTCAAAGGCAGAAGGGATTTTCATCAATCGTGAATTGGCAAGAGAGGAGTACGAGAGAATACGCGCTGAAATAATGATCAAGCTGAAAACGGTGGTCGACCAGGAAAATCACCCCGTGGTGTCTGATGTCTACAAGAGAGAGGAGGTCATGAGCGGACAGTACGTTGACAGGGCTCCCGACATACTGTTTACCCTGCACGACGGATTCTGTCCGACTTACTATTCCGACGGCCCGAACTCCGAATACCTAGGCGATGACAAGGGCGGCTACAAGGGCGGCACGGCAAATACCGGCATCCACAGGCCCGAGGGGATCTTCATGTCTTACGGACCGGACATCAGGGGGCACGAACTCGAGCGGGCAAGAACCGTGTGGGATATCGCGCCAACGATACTCCACATGATGAACCTGCCGGTCCCGGCGTACATGGATGGCGCTGTAATGAAGGAAATTTTCAGAACCGAGAGCGCGATAGCGGTCAGAGACATAAGGAAGACCGGCTACGAGGCTTCGAGGATCAAGAGCAGGCTTCAGTCGTTGAAGAAACGTGATTAGAGATCAGGAACGGGGAGTACATAAATCTTAATTATCCTGAGAAGTAGCGTGGTTGTGTGAAGAGAAAAACTATACTTTTTGGAATTGATGGCGCGCCCTGGCACCTTGTCGATAGATTTGTGAAAGAGGGCGCCATGCCGAATTTGAAGCAATTCCTTGAAGGCGGGGTAAAGGCGACTCTCCTGTCAACTTTCCCGACCGAGACCATGGCCGCATGGACTAGCATTTTCACTGGCGTAAACCCCGGTAAACACGGAATGCCCGACTTTAGGCTCAGACTTAACGGCAAGATAGAGATAGCGCAGTCGAGATTCCGCCAGGCCGAAACGATCTGGCAGATAATGAGCAAGAGAGGACTGAAACTAATCGTCATAAATGATCCTGTGACGTACCCTCCTTACCCGATAAATGGGGTAGTGACGACTGGTCTGATGACGCCACCGAACGTAAAGAACTTTATCTATCCGCAGGAATTGCGCGAGGAGATAGACAGGGTTGTGGGAGGGTATGTGTGCGAGCTGCCGGCCACATTCTATGAGAAGGCGATCAAGGCGAAGCCTGAAGCGTACGCGATGCTCGAGGAAGTCGCCACAAAGCAGGCCGAAACGGCCCTTTATCTCTCGAAGAAAATTGACTGGGATGTTCTTGCTCCAATCTTTACTACGAGCGACAGGCTCATGCACGTCTTTTATTCCGACTATGACTACCTCAAGAAGCACTTTGCGCTACTGGACGGTTACCTGAAGCAGTTTATGGAAATAGCTGCCATAGAGAATGCGAATGTCCTGATAGCATCGGACCACGGGTTTGGACCAGTTGAGAAAGCGCTGTACATTAATACCTGGCTAGCAAGCGAGGGGTTCCAGGTTGCAAGAAAAAGCGCCATGAGGTCAGTCTTGACTTCGAGCGGGCTGACCGTCTACAAATTGATGGAAATCATTGGCAAGCTGCGCCTCTCCGAAGTGGCGCTAAAGCTCTACAGGCTGAGCCCGAGAATGATCAAAGAGGCCATTCCTCTGGGCTCATATGAGGAAGGCCAAACTGACTACGACGCTTCAAAGGCTTTCAGTACTGCCTATCACGGGATCTACATTAACAGCAACCTGAAAGGATCAGAGTTCGAAAGAGTAAGGGATGCCATCATGGCAAAACTCTACGAAGTCACTGACAACGGCACAAAGATAGTCGAGAGGCTATACAAGCGTGAGGAAGTGCTCTGGGGCGCTCAAAGCGAAAGGGCGCCAGATATTTTCATCGTGACCAAGATCGGCTACGGAGTCTCAACGCACCTGAACAGAAGGATCTTCGATAAACTCCAGAACCATGGAGTTATCATCTCTGGCTCTCACAGGCTCGAGGGCATAATGGCCGCGTCAGGGCCCGACATAAAGAAGGGTATGACGCTACAAAACGAGCTCCACGTGTGGGATGTTGCGTCGACGATTCTGCATATGCAATCCGTCCCTATTCCTTCGCACATGGATGGCAAGGTCATCAGGGAAATCTTTGCAGAAACCAGCGACCTCGCGGCAGGAAGCATCACGCAGGAAATCCGCAGCGAAAGCCTGAGGATTAAAGAAAGACTTCAAGCGCTTGGCAAGGACAAAACATTACCCCAAAGAACAGGTTGATACAGTCTAAAGGCTATAGGTGTCCAACTGAATGAAAGCCGTTCTAATGCAATCGGTTTCGGAGAACGCAAGGCGAGTAGAGTCAAACTACCTAGTGTGGATTCTCTGCGTTGCATCGGTCATTCTGTTCATCCTGACCGTGGACAGCCTAATAATAACCGATCTGGAGCCGTACGGGCTATTTTACTTGAGAATCCTCCCGGCATTCTACTGGGCCGGTGTTGGCGCAGCCATAGCCGCGATCATGATTTCGATGCTATACGACACGCGGCGCAGGAATGACGTCAGGATAATACCTGTCCTACTGCTGGCCCTCTTTCTCTTTGGGACTCCTGTCTTTACTTACGAGGTTCCAAGGTTTACCGATATTTTTGCGCATGGAGCTGAAGCGCTGCCCGTAATTTCGACGGGGCACATTGATTCGGACGATCGGTATGCACGGGAGTACCCGAGTCCGTTTGTTCTCCTAGGAATCTCGGCTGTCTTGCAGGACATTGCCCCCCTTGCCCTGATCAGGTTCGCAGAACTCTTCACGATTCTTGTGGTCATTACGCTTGTATATTGCGTCTCAAGAACGACTAATTCCCGCTTTGCAGCACTGGCGCCAATTAGTTTCATGGGAGCCTTCTGGGTAGATCAGGGGCACTTTTCTCCCCAGGGACTCGCGCTTGTGTTCTACATGGTCTTCTTCCTATCTATAATCAAGGCGATATCAGCCAGCGAATCCCGCAGGGGCTGGCTCGCCACCGCCTTTGTGATGCTGCTTGCCATAAACTTCACCAGTCCCACCAATTCGCTCTTCCTAGTGCTCAACCTGGCTACTGTCGGAGCGGTTTCGTTCATTGTCTTTAGGAGAAAAAACCTGATATCGAACAGAGTGATCGTGTTTACAGCGCTAGCGGGTGCCATATTCCTGTCATGGTCAATTTACAACGCTGAATCAAGAACGATATTGAGGGCTGAAGAATTCGAAAGAACCCTGGCGGACAACCTTTTCACGGAGAACATCCAGCTGACTCCATCACCATCGAGCTCGTACCAGCTGGTTCTGAATCTCAGGCTCATTGTCGTCGGATTCGTGCTGCTGTCCGGAACGGTGGTATCGATAATGCTCATCCGGAGGAAGCAGAAATCTCACTATGTGATTATACTCATCGGCTGGTTCGCGACCGCCTCATTCATCGCCATTAGCATGTACCTTTCACCAGTCCTGCTTTCGAGAAACTTCATGTACGTGTCGATCCCCTGGGCACTGCTCATGGCGGTGTTTTTTGCGCAGAAACAGCCTGTGAAAAAGGACAAGGTGGTCAAGGCAGTAGTGCTTTCGATTGTTGTAATTCTGCTGGTTTCTATCCCA
The DNA here is from genome assembly GCA_050748985.1 of Nitrososphaera sp. Classification (GTDB taxonomy): domain Archaea; phylum Thermoproteota; class Nitrososphaeria; order Nitrososphaerales; family Nitrososphaeraceae; genus Nitrososphaera. The sequence continues at coordinate 7,557 of JBOGQL010000219.1, forward strand.
GCCACAAGATACGGCCGCGATCCGACAACGTATGCGTCCTCCAGCCTTGTCAGCTCTGCGGACATCCTTGCTGCAGCCTCGAAAGGCGGAGAGCGGGTGATTTCCTATTCTATCGGTAGCTTGGTAACAAAGTACTATGCTGCAGTACACGGTGTCGACCTAGACACCGTCACATTTGACCGCGTCTTCCAAAAGTCATATTATGAAAGCGATATGGACGCAATGGTAGACTGGCTCGACGGTCAGAGTGTGGTCGGGAGGGTGATATTCTCAGACCCAGAGAGGAATAACATTGCGATGAAATTCAACGAACCGGAGCTTTACGAACGACTAGAGGAATCCGTTGAAGAAGATCACAACCTGATAATCAATAGTGGCTCGACAAGGGTGTACTCGTCGACCTCTGGGGTAGCTCTGATAGAGGAATAAGGAATGATTACTGGCAGATCTGAAGCGCGATTGGGAAAGCGGAAGGTCAAGTAATGAGTATCCTAGTTACAGGAGGGGCCGGCTTCATTGGAAGCCATCTCGTTTCGAGGTTGATTGCTGATGGGAACGAAACCCACGTCATAGATAATCTTAGCAGCGGCAGGATGGAATCGCTTTCGGGCGTGATAAGAAATCCGCACTTCAAATTCACCAAACACGACCTCCTGCAGAAGGAAACGCTCAGCTTTCCAAAAGGTTGCACCACCGTGTACCACCTAGCTGCTAACCCCGAAGTCAGGATAAGCGCGGAGAACCCGGAGGTCCATTTCATGCAGAACGTTGTGGCGACATTCAATATGCTGGAAGCGGCAAGGAGAAATGATACCGAGCGCATCGTGTTTACCTCGACTTCGACAGTTTATGGCGACGCCGCAGTTATGCCAACTCCAGAGGGCTATTCCCCGATGGAACCGATTTCCATGTACGGAGCATCCAAGCTCGCGTGCGAATCCATCATGATTTCCTATGCACACACGTACGGGATGCGCGCTACCGTATACCGACTGGCCAACATTATAGGCGAGGACAGCACGCACGGCGTCATCTACGATTTCGTCAACAAGCTCCTGAAGGACCCGACAGAGCTGGAAATACTTGGCGACGGATCCCAGAACAAATCATACCTGCATGTATCCGACTGCATCTCGGCCATGCTTGCAGGCGAATCGGCAAGGGGTACTTTGAACGTGTTCAACGTCGGCTCGCAGGATCAGATTACCGTGCGCGACATCGCAGGATCGGTTATCCGCGAAATGGGACTTGCCGGAGTGCGGATATTTTTTACAGGAGGGGTTGACAACGGGCGCGGCTGGCAGGGCGACGTCAAGAACATGCTGCTAGACGTGAGTAAGATGATTTCGATGGGGTGGAAGCCGCTCTACGGTAGCTCTGAAGCAGTCCGGCTTACTGCGAAAAAAATGGTCGAAGGGTTGGTCTGTCCAAGATGAGCTTCGACATCCTAGGTATGTTCATTGTGCACCTCCCCCTGGTAATTTTTTGCCTAGGCTACCTGACGATAGGGGCGATCTCAATATACTACAGCAGAAAGCCTGTTGCGGAGGTAAAGTTCGAACAGCAGCCTGCTTTACCATTCATCTCGGTTGTGGTGCCGACCTACAACGAGGAAAGCATAATCGCAGGCAAATTGGAGAGCCTGTTCAATACAACTTATCCAAGAGACCGGATGGAGGTCGTAGTGGTTGACTCGTCAAGCGACAGCACTCCAACAATCATAGACTCGTATTCTAGGCGCTATCCCATGATAAGGCTGATACATGACACGGAAAGGAAGGGGCTTGCCACTGCCCTGAATCAGGCTTTCAAGGAATGCAAGGGAGATATCGTGGTGAAGGTGGATTCAGATCTCGTTCTCGCAACGGACACTCTCGTAGAGATCGTCTCTCGTTTCAGAGACCCTCGCATTGGTGCGGTGACAGGCAAGGTTAACGTCGTCAACCGAGGCGCCTCGCGCGAGGTGCGCTACAGGGGCATTCAGGAAACAGTCCAGAAGGCCGAAACATACCTTGACTCTATGTTCATGGCGCATCCCTTCGCCGCTTACAGGAGACATCTGATGAAGGAGTACAAGCCGACTGAATACGGAGACGAAACTATTCAGACAATTCACATCAGGAGGCAAGGGTACAGAGTCATTTACGATCCCAGGTCGAACTTTTACGAAGAATTTCCCGAGGATGGCAAGGAAAGGCTAAGGCAGAAGATCAGGAGATCCGAGGGTCTCATCAGGGTTCTCTTTGAAAACTCGGACTTGTTGTTTAATCCGCATTATGGGAAATTCGGCATGTACGTATTTCCTTCGAACCTTTTCATGTTCACGA
>JBOGQL010000220.1:0-1578 GCA_050748985.1 Nitrososphaera sp.
TCCCTATCTGGCGCGAGGCCTTCATCAATGACGCCGACCTCGAACTGGCCACCTCCACCTACGCATCTCTTTCCCCGGAGCCCTACCAGTTGTTCAACGACAAACTGGATCTGAAGAAGTTCTATTCACTGGAGATCCCCAGGAGCTACCTCAATTGCACCGAGGACATCGCGCTGCCGCCCGGAGAATGGGGCTGGCACCCGCGCATGTCCAGCCGCCTTGGCCTGTTCCGCCTGGTGCAGATGCCGGGAAGCCACGAGGCCCTGTTCACCAATCCCAGGGGACTGGCGGAGAAGATCGTCGAAGCCGGCCGCGACTAAGGATGCTGGTGCATCGCCGTCCCGCAGTACGCGCTAGAAGGGGAAGGCGCGCCTACCGGCCTGGATGGTGATCCACTTCAGTTCCGTCATTTCCTCGATGCCGCAGCGGCCGTTCTCCCGCCCAAAGCCGCTATTCTTCACGCCTCCGAAGGGTGCGGTGGGCTCGTCATGCAGCGTGCAGTCGTTGATGTGGACCATCCCCGCCTCGAGTTGTTCGGCGAATTTCAGTGCCGTGTCGATGTCCCGGGTCATGACCGAAGACGACAGGCCGTAGCTGGTGTCATTGGCCACCTCGAGCGCATGATCCGCATTCCGCACCCGTATGATCGAGGTCACCGGCGCGAACGTCTCTTCGTGGTACACCCTCATCTCCGGAGTCACCTCCGCCAGCACGGTCGGCTGGTAGAAGGGGCCCTCGTGGGTGCCGCCGGTAAGTAGCTTGGCTCCCTTGGACACTGCGTCCTGGATGTGCCCGTCCACCAGAGCGCAGTGCGACTTGCGGATGATGGGGCCGATCACCGTCGCCGGATCGCGTGGATCGCCCACTGTGATCTTCTTTGTCTTGGCCACGAACCGTTTCGAGAACTCGTCATACACAGGGTCTTCCACGATGATGCGCGAGCTGGCCATGCATACCTGGCCCTGGTGCATGTAGATCCCGAAAGCGGCGCAGTCGACGGCGTAGTCCAGGTCGGCGTCCTTCAGCACGATGAAGGGGTTCTTTCCGCCCAGCTCCATCACGAAGCGCTTGAAGTACTTGGCCGCTTCCGCGGCCAGCATGCGGCCGACCTTGTCGGAGCCGGTAAAGGTGATCAGCTTCACGCGAGGGTCGGCGATGAGCTGCCGCACGATGTCCGGGCCTGGCCCCGAAACCACGTTCAGCACACCCGGAGGGAGTCCCGCGGCGTCAAAGATCTCCGCAATCTTCAGTCCCACGATGGGGGTCTCCTCCGAAGGCTTGAGCACAAAGGTATTCCCCGCGGCCAGCGCCATGGCCACCTTCTTCAAGGGAAGGAACATGGCCGCGTTGAAGGGCCCAATCCCGGCCACCACACCCAGCGGCCGTCGAACCGACATGGAGAACTGGCCGGGTTGCAACATGGGCATGGTCTCACCGCAGATGCGGCGGCACTCTCCTGCCATGGCGCGCAGGAAGTCGGTCACCAGGTGGACCTGGAAGTAAGCAAAGCCAACCGCGGCCCCCGACTCCGTGATCAGAAGGTCCGCGATCTCCTCGGTCTGAGATTCGGCGAGGTCC
>JBOGQL010000221.1:0-7938 GCA_050748985.1 Nitrososphaera sp.
GACTGGATCTTCGCAGATGTCTTCTGAAGAGTCACTGCTCCACAAACTGGGCGGCGGAGGGATTGAAGTGTCAATACTATCGGACGAGGAAAAACGCGCCCTTGATAATTTGAAAAAGCGGCCAAACTACGTGACACAGACGGAGGTAAAAGATACACGGGTTTCGCTTACGGACACAGGCAGAAGCCTGAACAGCGGGGACGAAGAGCGACTTGCGGGAAAGCTAACTGGCGACATGATTACGTCCGGCAGGTGGACTGAAGTGAAACTCGGGGCACTTGACGTGGAAGCGCCGGCGCCGGTCGTTTTTTCTGGAAGGGTGCATCCTCTTGTTGCCGTCATCGATGAAGTGAAGGAGATCTTTGTGGGTCTTGGGTTCGAGGAAATCGACGGTCCGATCTTGCAATCAGGCTTCTGGAACTTCGATGCTCTGTTCATACCTCAGGAACATTCAGCAAGGGAAATGCAGGACACCTTTTACGTTTCAGGGCAGACCCAGGAAATACCGGCGAGTGAGGGACAAAAGCGCAAGGTTGCACAGGTTCACAGGAAGGGCTGGGGAAGCTGGAACGCTGAGGAGGCCGGACGCGTTGTTCTTCGTACGCACACTACGCCGGTAACGCTTGGGGTACTAGCTGCAAACAAAGTGCGCGAGGGTCGGTTCTTTTCCGTGGGCAGGGTTTTCAGGAATGAGAAGCCATCCTACAAGCACCTCGTCGAGTTTCATCAGGTTGAAGGCGTCGCGACGGCACCGGGCCTGTCGCTGCGCGACCTGATGGGTCTGCAGAAGGAATTCTATGCGAAAATGGGCATCAAGAAAGTAAAGTTCTGGCCAACGTACTTTCCCTATACGGAGCCGTCGCTACAGAGCATGGTATACAACGAAACCCTTCAAAAGTGGGTCGAACTGTTCGGTATGGGTATTTTCCGACCGGAAGTTACTCGCCCGCTAGGGATCAAAAATCCGGTGCTTGCGTGGGGCGGCGGTGTCGAGAGAATCGCCATGCTTCGATTTGGCGTTGACGACGTGCGCGAGCTCTATAGCAGCCGGCTTGGCTGGCTCAGGAGTGTACCGAGATGCCAGTTGTAGAACTGACTTTTGATAGACTTTCGAAGTATCTCCCGAGAGCAAAGGTGGACAAAGTGCTTGAAATGCTGCCCTACGCCGCCCTTGACATCGAAGGGGTCGAAGACCGGAGGATAAGGGTAGAATACAATCCCAACAGGCCCGACTTTTCTTCAGATTACGGCATCTTTAGGGCACTGAAAGGACTTCTTGAAGTCGAGACAGGCATGCCGAAGTTCACCCTCGGTCGAAATAGCAGCGTCTCCGTGATTGCGGACAGGGAGGTTGAGAAGATCCGGCCTTACGTTTCAGCGCTCGTGGCGATGAATGGCAGGCTAGACGATGATGCGATCAAGCAACTGATCTCGATGCAAGAGGATCTGAACAATGGCATCGGCAGGCGCCGCAAAAAAGCGTCGATTGGGCTCCACAATCTTGATCCCATCCAATTCCCGGCCAAATACACCGCCGTAGGCGAAGACTATTCTTTCGTGCCACTCGCTGGATCCTCGCAAATGACCATCAAGCAAATCCTGCGAGACTCTGAAGCGGGCAAGCAGTACGGCCACATTATCGAGAAGTTTGGCAAGTATCCGCTCATCGTAGACAAGGCCGGCAGCGTCCTTTCGCTGCCTCCAATAATCAACGGAAACACAACAAGAATTGATACTAAAACTCGGAGCCTCTTTGTCGAAGTAACGGCCACTGACAGAAAGGCGGCAGAGGATATACTTGCGGTAATCGCAGTAACCTTGCATGATGCGGGATTCAGGATAGGCACAGTTTCGGTACGAAGCGGAGGCGGGAAAATTGCAACGCCAAGGATGACCCCGACCAACGTCGTTGTGGAACTGGACTATGTCAACAGCGTCCTCGGACTTGAGCTCGACTGCGGTCAAATAATCAGATGCCTGCGCAGGAGCAGATTGGACGCGACAGCAAAAGGAAGAAAGATAATTTGCAAAGTTCCTCGATATCGAACAGATATTTCTCACCCAATCGACATAGTGGAAGAAGTAGCAATCGGATACGGGGTCTACAACCTTGTACCCAGAATTCCGTCATCGAGCTCGACAGGCCAGAGAAATGATCTCTCACGACATTTTTCGGCTATCAGGGAGACGCTGGCTGGACTAGGAATGCTAGAGTCGCTCAACTTTTCGCTTACCAGCAGTCAAGTCCAGTACGATTCATTCGGAAGAAACTCCGGGACAGCCTTAACGGTAGACGGCTCAAAGAGCGTCGAGCATGAAGTCCTGCGCGATTCGCTCATTCCATCACTACTCCACGCCCTGTCACGAAATGTGCATGAAGAGTATCCGCAGCGACTCTTCGAAATCGGGAAGGTATTTCACAAGAACAGAGAGGCGAGCGAAAGATGGAGCGCTGCCGCAGTTATAGCTCATGCAGAAGCTGGATACACCGAAATCAAGTCTGTCGTTCAGGCGATGCTAAGACTGTGTTTCCTCAAAGAACCCAGCACAAGAGCGGCGCAGAGCCCATTCTTTATTGCTGGCAGGTCGGCTGAAATATTGGTCGACAATAAAGTGATAGGCTCAGTCGGTGAAATCGTTCCCTTGGCATTGGCCACTCTGAAGCTCAGAGTACCCGTTGCTGCGTTTGAACTAAACCTAGGCGAGTTCCTCATCAAGGATTAACGAAAGACAAATAGCCAGGGTTTCCGTACTCAACATACCCCGTTAAAGAGCACGCAGAGGAATCAGCTTATGGCTAACCCGTGACAGCGTGTGGGTCAGAGGCGGGGCACATATCATTTTTATAACGAACCTTCAGAAAGTCGATGTACGATGTCGCGGGACGAAAAGGAAGGTCCGGAAGTCAGACCCAAGGCAGTCGCACTGCTGTCGGGCGGCCTTGACAGCAGCCTTGCCGTCAGGATGATGCTAGATCAAGGCGTGGACGTTGAAGCCGTGGCAATCAAGACGCCATTCTGCGATTTTGACTGCGGGAAGGGATGCGGACATCGTGTGAAAGAGGTGGCCGACGAGCTGGGCATCAAACTAAAGACTGTCTATTTGGGCGAGGAGTATCTGCGCATGCTCAAGAACCCCAGGCACGGCTACGGATCCGGCATGAACCCCTGCATCGACTGCAGGGAAATGATGTATAGCGCGGCCAAAGACCACATGGACAAGATTGGCGCGGACTTTGTGGTAACGGGCGAAGTGCTTTTTCAGCGGCCTATGAGCCAGAATCATCGTGCCCTTGATATTATCGAAAACGAGACAGGTATGGCAGGCAAGGTGCTGCGACCACTTTCTGCAAAGTGCTTGCCCCCAACCGAGGCCGAGAAGGCTGGCATTATCTCCCGCGACAAATTAGGCGATATCAAAGGTAGATCCAGAAAAGGTCAGCTTGCAATGGCGCAGCAATACGGGATAATTGACCCGCCCAACGCGGCAGGAGGCTGCTTGCTTACTGATCCGGCTTTTTCAAAGCGGGTAAGTGACCTGTTGGATCACTCTGACGGCATACCATCTATTAACGACGTCGAATTGCTGAAAGTCGGGAGACACTTCCGATTGACCGCTCAAGCAAAGCTAGTCGTGGGCAGAAATGAAGAGGAAAACGGTATTATCAGGGCCCTCATGATGGAAGGTGACATTCTGATCGAATCCAAGGAATATGTGGGGCCAACATGTATAGTCCGCGGCAAGAATTGCGACGAAGCTGATGTCGTGAAATCTGCCGCTATTGCGCTTCGCTACTCCGACAGCCCCGAGGATACAGAATCGAGGGTCAGGGTGGTCGGCCGCGGCGTAGAGAGTGAGCTGAGCGTGCGTCCTGCCGAAGATCGTGATTTAGAGCACCTGCGGATCTAGCCTCCGTGGTACTTTGTTGCCCAGTTCCGGGTACAAATCCTCAGATTTGTTCAATCGAGCTAAAATCAACTACTGAGTGAATGAGATTTGACCACCACGACTATTGAGCTCGCATGAGAAGCACAACTGCAATTCACTCAGATGCAGACCCAAAAGACACCTGTCTACTTGAAAGCGCTGACCCTACGTGATGTGACAGATATTTCGGCCATCAAGGAGGATATCAAGAAGCATATGATCCTTATCCTGCGGGTTACTCCCCTTGCACAAAAGGACGTGGAAGAGCTCCGCAAGGTGGTCGAAGAGCTTTATTCTTATTCCCAATCGACCGGCGGCGACATCGCAAGGCTCGGAGAAGAGCGCATCGTCGTTACGCCGCCAGGTGTAAAGATCTGGCGCGGCGCGTACGACCTAAAGTAGCTTGATAGCTTCCTGAACCAGAGGGTGCTGCGTCGGGATCTTGAACATCTTGTTTATGGAGCTCGCAAGATTCTGCGCCTTGGCGCGCTCGCCGTGGTTAACGATTACGCGTCTTAGCTTGGGTCGCAGGCGCGATACGTATGCCAGCAGCTGGTTGTAGTCGCTGTGACTGGCAAAGCCATCGACTCTGTCAACCTTGCACCGAAGATCGATGCTTTCGCCGTTGACAAGGATCTGGCGCGAACCTTCCTGTACTGCCCTCCCAGGGGTATCAGGTGGCTGATATGAAACCATGATCAGCCTGTTACCCGGATTTCCGGCGATTTGTTTTAGATAATGAACTGAAGGCCCGCCGGCCAGCGTCGCTGAAGGAGCAAGCACGATCGAGGGCTCGCTGCCCAAGGTGGCAGAGTCTACTGTCATGAACCTGTCGGCAAAGCCGAACGGGCTTGCTTCGGATTTGAGCACACGGTCGCGGAGGTCTCTGGCAAGATATTCAGGATACGCCTCGTAGACATTAGTTGCGGATGACACCAACTTTTCAATCAACACGCTCCCACGCTTCAGCCTGCCCTGCCTTATGCACCTGTCCAGCAGCAAGAGAAGCTCCTGCGAAATACCAACCGACGGAACCGGCAACAACACGTGTCCGCCTGATGCTGCCGTCGAATTTATCAGTTCAATCAACGCTGCTTCTGCTTCTTCAGGCCGGTTCAAGATGTCTTCCTTGCCGCCATAGGTGCTTTCGATTATCATCGTTTCAACTCGGGGAAAGTTCCATGAAGCATTTTCAAGACAAAGTGTCTTGCCAAACTTGATATCCCCTGTATAGACCAGGTTGTGATCGCCGTTTCCTATGTGGAGGTGGGTAGACGTAGAGCCCAGGACGTGTCCCGAGTTGTAAAGCACCAGCTTGACATCAGGGGAAATGTCAGTCACTATGCCGTGAGTCAGCGTTATAGTGTGCATGATGGCATCGTCCACATCCCTGTCAGAGTAAAGCAGATACTTGCTCGCTAGCCGGACGAACTCTCTCTGGAGCATGCTCATCAGCAGAAGTGTCGGCTCTGTGCAGTATACAGGTCCTCCATAGCCGTACTTGAAGAGGGCAGGGAGGAATCCAGAGTGGTCAAGATGCGCGTGACTGATCACCACAGCATCGATTTCGTCCATCGCAAGCCCTGCGATATCGAACCTGGGCATTGCGGCAAGCGAGTCCTTCGCACATGCGCTAATGCCGCAGTCTAGCACTATCTTGCTGTCCCGCGTTGCGATTAGGAGGCACGACCTGCCGAGCTCCGCAAATCCTCCAAGTGTAATTAGGCTTGCCTCTGCAAATTCGCCCAGTCTCTCCCGGAAAATCTTGTCGCCAACCTCGCGATAAAATCTCTTGCGTTCCACAACTGTTTCGGCAAAAACGCGGTAGAGCTCTTTGACTACAGAGATGTCTTGGGGAGCCTTTCTGACCTGCACTTTCCATCCCGTCTTATCGGCAAGCTCGACGGAATCGAATTCATCGCCTACCTGTGCCAGCATCCACGGCTTCTTCACGAAAAGAACTGCTTCACCCAGTACCGGGTCGAAGAAAGTGCCTGTGATCCCGATTTCCTTTGGAATAGTTTCTTCGATTATCCTGATAGACTCCTCTTCCGGCCTTCGAATAGACTCGTCGGTCCTCACCACTATCCGCTTCTTTATTGTATTCACCATGTTTGAAACAAGCTGGCTATTCTGCATCAGGTACGTGGGACTCTTTGAGTAGAGCGCTATGCGCGGTCCCTCGTATTCTATTTTCGTCAGTGCAGCTTCCTGAGGCAGGCTCTGCAGTATGACGGCCATGATGTTTTGGCTTGAATATTCTTTGTTCGGTTGTGATCTATGCTGCATTAATGCGATCCCTTAAACCGCCATCATCAAATGCAGATGGCTCGCGGAAAGGCTACAGGGTTTCTTGATGCGAGCTCGTATTAAAGATTTGGCTTGATGAAAGAGGTGGACATCAAAGTTGAAATAGTGACCCGCATTTATAATAATAAGCGAACGGGATTTGGAAGACAGCTCGAGTTATGGCGGCGGAGGCAGTGGATTCGGGCGCCCAAGATTCGGCGGCCCAAGGCCGTTCAGACCCTCTCCGGTGCGCGTCGGGGAAGAATATGATGTCAAGATCGAATCGCTGAGCAAGAGAGGAGATAGCGGGGTTGCGCGAGTCCAGGGGCTGGTGATATTTGTTGGCGGCACCAAGGTTGGCGACAGCGTGAAGATCAAGATCACCAAGGTCGGACGCGGCTACGCGACTGCTGAAGTTGTGGGCGGCGCCGTGGCTAGCGCCGAGCCGTCCACGCCGGCGAGTGAAGGCAGCACCGATTCGGGATCTTCAGCGGAAGGTTCTGGGTAGCTCTGCAAGCTTAATTAGTTCCCGCTAGGGTCTTTTTTCTATTGGATTCTGCTCCGACTCACCTGATGGAATTACCAAGAAAAATTCTGATAGGCGAAAAAGTCATTTCAGAATTAGGGTTGCTCATAAAATCGCTAGATTCGGGGGCGTCGAGGGTAGCGGTGGTCACAGGGCAGACCGTCAAGGCAAGGGCCGGCCGTGATTGCGGTAAGTCACTGCAGAATGCCTCTTTGAAGACTTTCTGGCATGTGGTGAGTGATGCCTCGATAGAAACCGTTCGCGGGATTCAGGAGAAGATGAAGGGCAAGGAGCGGCCAGATTTCGTCATTGGCTTCGGAGGAGGCAGGTCCGTGGATGTCGCAAAGATGACTGCATTCAGGATTGGCAAGCCGTTCATGAGCGTGCCCACCTCCGCTTCACACGACGGCATATCCAGTCCGTTTGTTTCGATCAGGGGAAGCAACAAGCCTCACTCTGTCAAGGCGAATACTCCGATCGGCGTTCTTGCAGATACCCTGCTCATGTCGCAGGCGCCTTCAAGGCTCCTTGCAGGAGGGTGCGGCGACCTGGTCGCCAAGATAACAGCCGTGAAGGACTGGGAACTCGCGCGAGACGAAAAGGGCGAGTATTTCGGAACTTATGCAGCTAACCTGGCCTACATGAGCGCAAGGATAATCCTCTCCGAGTCCGAAAAGCTGAAGTACAGGAACCAGTTCAGCATTCGGACGATTGTTGAAGCGCTGATCAGCGCCGGAGTGGCCGCGTGCATCGCAGGAAGCAGCAGACCGTGCTCCGGATCAGAGCACCTCTTCAGTCATGCAATCGAATATGTGGCAGGACACGGCTTCGGGCTGCATGGCGAACGAGTGGGGATTGGCACAATAATGATGGCCAAGCTCCACGGGCTTGACTGGCAAAAAATCGTCGAAACACTTAGGAATGTCGGGGCGCCCACAAGTGCTCGAGAAATTGGCATAACCGAGGAGCAAGTGATAAAGGCGCTCGTTGCAGCCCAGGCTCTTCGGCCGGACAGGTACACCATTCTTAGCAAGGTCAAGCTGGATCGCGACTCCGCCCGCAGGCTCGCCAATTCTGTAGGCGTTATCTAGCCCCTCTCTAGAGCCCGGATAGTAGCGTGTTTTCTGTAATCGAAAGTTTGCACGAGCCGCCTGTAGACATAACCTTCAAACAATCTTCCAATCACCCCGTAAGGG
>JBOGQL010000222.1:0-3750 GCA_050748985.1 Nitrososphaera sp.
GGGAATCAACTTTTACGAGACGGCCGACATGTACGGCAAGGGCAAGAGCGAAAGGCTGATCGCGCAGGCGTTCAAGGGGATGCGCAATGAAGTCGTGTATTCCACAAAGTGGGGCTATGACATGTACGGCGAAGCTCAGGTAGGTCACAGCGAGCTCCCGCAAAAGCACAATCCAGAATTTCTGGGCTTTGCGCTTGAGCAGAGCCTTGCAAGGCTGCAGACCGACTATGTCGACGTGTACAGCCTTCATAACCCCAAGATGGATGCCATCAAGAACGACGCCCTTTTTGCAAGCCTCGACGATCTGGTTGCCAGAGGGATAATCAGGAGCCATGGCGCTTCTCTTGGGCCGGCGATCGGATGGAAGGAAGAGGGGCTTGCGGCGATAAGGAACAGGAACATCACGTGCCTCCAGACCGTTTACAATATTTTGGAGCAGGATCCGGGGCGCGACTTCATGAGAGAGGCCGAACGCCACGGCGTTGGCATCATGGTAAGAGTTCCGGATGCATCCGGCCTGCTAACAGGCAAGGTCACGGCGGACACGGCGCTGGACAAGAACGACCACCGCAGCTTTAGAAAGCGCGAGTTCATCCTTGAAGCGCTGAAAAAGATAGACAGCATGAAGCCGATCGCAAGCAGCAAGGGCTGGAACACGAAAGAGCTCGCAATCAAGTTTATTCTGTCACAGAAGCAGATCTCGGTTGTCCTCCCGACTATGATAAGCGTCGAAGAGATAGAGATGTACGCTTCGCTGTCAGATGGCAACTATCTTGATGTATCGGAAGCGAGCAGGGTAGAAGAGATGTACGAAAAGAACTTTTACGTGCCCCATGCCGAGTCTAAATAATGAGCGCGACCGAAGACCTGCTTCAGGATCACGTGTTTATCAGGAGGCTCCAGTCGGTTATTGAAAAATCCTACACCATGCTCTACCAGGGAAGGGACGTGCCGTTTGCAGATCTGGTGAAAATTGCAGACATTATCGAGCAGTTTGTTGACCAATTTCACCATGGCAAGGAGGAGACAGGCTACTTCAGCGAAGCCGAGCACAGAGATCACTACTCTGAGGAAATACGGAAATTCGTGATAGAGCACGAGTTTGGAAGGAGAATAGCGAGGAGGGTCAGAATCCACCTGGAAGAATTGCTTCAGGGCAAGGACGCGCGTGAGCCACTTGCCAGGTACCTCAGGACATATTCCGTGTTTATCCTGGACCACACCGCCAAGGAGGACAGGCTCTTCACGGAAATCAAAGAGAAGCGATCACTTTCGGACGAAGAGGAAAAGAACCTGAAAGAGCAATTTGATGACATGCGCCGTGAATGCATGCGCAAGGCCGGAAACCTTGTTGGAGTTCTGGAGCAGCTCGAAAAGGCCGAATGGGCAAGCTAGACAAAATACTTCACGCGCTCTTTCTTGAACTCGCGTGAGCTGAACAGGATCTGGTAGTCCCTGATTCCCACAGCCTCAGACATTTCTCTGGCCATCTTTTCTGCGGCCTGGAGAGTGCGCGCGTGCACCATGCTGAAGAGGTTGAAGCGCCAGTCCGGGTATACCGGCCTCCGGTAACAGTGGCTCACCTGCGGAAACGAGGCGAGCTTGAAGCCTACTTCGTCGACCCTGTCCTCTGGCACGTGCCACACAACCATGCCATTGGCAACAAATCCGGCATCGCGATGACGCAGGATTGCTGCAAAGCGCCGCATTACGCCCAAGCTCTCGTATTCCTTTGCCTTTGCGAAAAGCTCTGCAGTTGCAATGCCCAGGCTGTCCGCGGGCTCTCTAAATGGCTCCGGGACGACCTTCAGGTCCTTCTGCAATTCCCTGATGAACTCCTTGTCCCGCTCGCTTAGCGGAACCCTGTCCGGGTTCAGCTGCTTCACTTCGTCCGTTGCCTCCGGTTTGGAGGCGTCATCGTTGACCATGTCGAGCTTAACTCCGATCTTGTATAGCTTGAGCGTTGGCAGGACGCGGTACTTTGCAACGCCGTCGAGCGCAGCCATCTTGTCGAGGTCTTGCTTCATTTCAGAGCCCGGGGCGACGGCAAGGGTAAACCACATGTTGTATTCGTGGTTTCGCTCGTAATTGTGGCTGACGCCGGGATGCTCGTTCACCACTTCCGAAACATAGTCTAGCTTATCGGGCTTTACGGCAAAGGCGACAAGGGCGCTCTTGTATCCGAGCCGCCTTGTGTCAAAAATGGCATTAATCTGCCTGATCAAGCCGATCTCCCTCATTGCCGCAATGCGTCGCATTACTTCCGCTTCAGAAATTCCATACCTCTGGGCAATTTCCAGGTATGGCCTGTCAACCAGCGGAAACACCCACTGGATCTCGTTCAGTAGCTTTCTGTCAGTCGCATCGAGCTGCAGGTTTGCTTGCATCGGCTCAAAAGGCAGGGTGTTGTCAATCGGTTAAAAACCTACCTCGGACGGCTGCCTCGGCGCGATCCTGTTGCGCAGGTTATATATTCAAACACCGGATCATCGTCATCTAATGCCCGACTACTTTGAGATCGACAGGCTTGTCGAGGACCTTGCAAAGATCTATTCCGCAGCCTGTGCGACGTCGTGGTTCAAGATATCCGGCAACAGGCGGCCGACAAAGGAAGAGTTCCGAGGCAAGGTGGTGGAGTTCATGAAGCATTTTGAACACACGCTGTCCTCTTTCCCGCAGACCGCGGAAGCGGAAAAATTCAGGGAGCGCGCCATGAAGGAACTGCAACGCGAAATCTCGCGCGTGCTCGCCGGAGAAAATAAGGAAGTGGAAAAGCGCTACGCCTACTACGTCGACTACTCGTAGCGGATCTCGTGGCGGAGCTGATCAATGTACAGCTGCATGAAGGCTGCTCGCTCGCGCGCCAGCACCTTTCCTGTCTGGGTGTGCATCGAATTCTGCAGCTTCAGCAGCTTCTCCTTGAAGTGATCTAGCGTCCACATCCTGTCATCAGGCGTCCTTCCCGAGCTGCAGAACGGATCGTCGGGGTTGTAGATCATCCTGTCCTCGGAGCCACCGACGCTGAATGTTCGCGCGATGCCTATTGCTCCCAGGGCATCCAGCCTGTCGGCGTCCTGGAGTATCTTGCCCTCCAGCGTTGCAGGCACGAGCCTCTTCGAATAGCTGTGGGTCCTGATGCAGTAGCAGGCCCTTTCTATCTTGTCCTTGGGCCAGCCATACTCCCGCAGAATCTTTTCAGCCATGTCCGCGCTGTCGTCTGCTGACTTTGAAGTCTTTGAGCTGCCTTTTGGGTAAACTACGAGGTCGTGGAGCAGCGCTGCGGCAAGCAGGATCTCCATGTCAGCGCCTTCCCGGCGGCCAATAAATTCTGCATTTCGATAGACCCTCATGATGTGTTGAAAGTCATGTGCAGGATCGCGCCCCTCCAGCATCTTGGCAACCCTCCTCTTGATCTTCTCAAGCATGATATTGATCAGCACTCACCCTCGCGCTGTAATACTAAGTTTCCTAGAGTTCTAGAGCGATCGCAGGGCTGTCGAGCGGTTCACCAGAAGGGTTCGACCCCAAGAGTATTGTTACGAAACGTTGCCCCTGCCGAAAACTGCGCGCAAGATCGCCATCAGTGCAGTTACAGTAACAATGCTCGTAATCAATCCGACATCGATGCTTCCTGAAAATTGAACACTTCCGCTGGCTATGCCATAGACGACTATCGCAATTGCAAATACGGTGATCGTCAAGGCCAGAAATACCATCAGAAATTCACGCACCTTGGCCCCTGACCTGTCC
>JBOGQL010000223.1:0-1752 GCA_050748985.1 Nitrososphaera sp.
TGGCCCTGCTCGCGCAGCACCCACGGCGCGCCGAGGAAAGTGATGGCGTAGAGCATGTATTCGCTCGCCTCGAGGCCCCAGGCGAGCGAGAACCAGCGCAGGTAGCGCGCCATGACGTCGACCAGGATCAGGAAGACGAGCGCGCACAGCAGCGCGCCGGCGACGAGCACCAGCGCGTCGATCAGCCGGTCGAGCGCCGAGCGGCTACTTGCCACTCAAGAGCGGCCGGACCTTCTTCACGAACTCCGGGTCGCCCCTGGCGAGCACATCCCAGTAGAGGTCCTCGGCCTTCTGCGCGAAGGCTGGGCCGAGGTCGACGTACTTGATGCCGGCGTCGTCCTGCACCTTCTGCTGCTTGCCGCTCTCCTCCGCGCGCCACTTGGGCCACTGCTTCTCCGCCCACATCGCGACCTGCGTCAGGCACTGGCGCTGGGGCTCTTCCATCGCCTTCCACTTGTCGTGGTTGACGAGGATCGCCACCGCGGCGCTGATGAAGCCGGGCCCGTAGCGGTACTTCGTGTACTTGTGCCAGCCGAAGTCGGCGATGCCCCACAGCGGCCAGCCGTAGCCGTCGACGGTGTTGCGCTCGAGGCCGGTGTGCACCTCGGGCGGCGCCATGCGCACCGGGATCGCGCCGAGCGACTTGAAGAACGCGTCGTAGATCGGCGTCGAGCGCAGGCGGAAGCCGTCGAAATTCCTGCCCTGCGCGGGCTTCGAGGTGTAGATGAAGAAGCGCACGCCGTTGGTCAGGTGGGTGAGGTACCAGGCGTTCATCTTCTTCACGTGCTGGTCGTTGATCAGCTTCCACGCGCCGTTGGCGCGCTGCGCCGCAGACTCGTTGCGCGCCACGCTGATCACGTCGCCCTCTGGCATCGCGCCGACGTAGTAGTTCGGCGGCCCGTAGTGCATCTCGACCACGCCGGTCTTGAGCGCGTTCCATTGCTCGAGCGACTTGATCGCCTCGGGGCCGACCACGCTGATCGCCACCTTGCCGGCGCACTGCTTGTTGACCTCGTCGACGTAGCGGCCGAACTGCTGCACGAACACCGACTTCACCGGCAGGAACGCGGCTGCCTTGAGCTTCACCTCCGCGCCGTGCGTTGCCAGCGGCAGCGCAGCAAGCGCCGCGCCAAGAGCGATTGTTCTGTTCACGGTCCCTCCTCCTCGGAATTGGGCGAGTCTATCGGCTGGGCCCCGGGGGCGGCAAGAGCCGCAAATGGGCGAAGAGCGCGACGAAGCGCCCGACCAGCTCGCGCTGGTAGGCGGCGAGGTCGCGGCCGCGCCAGTCGTACAGTCCCTGGCCTTCGCGCGCCCCGCGCTTGCCCTCTTCCATCAGCCGCCTGACCACCGCCGGCGGCTCGTAGCGCGGCGCCTGCAGCGCGCGCGCCATCGACGCCGACGCGTAGTACAGGATGTCGAGCCCGCCGTAGTCGATGAACTCGCACACGCCCATGGCGGTATAGCGCGGCCCGAAGCCCGCGCGCACCGCCTTGTCGATGTCCTCAGGCGTGGCCACGCCCTCCTCGACCAGGCGCGCCGCCTCGTTCATCGCCGCCGCCTGCAGCCGCGGCACGATGAAGCCGGGCGAAGGCGCGCAGCGCACCACCACCTTGCCCGCGGATTCCAGCAGGTCCCTGGTTTTTTCAAACGTGCTTTCGTCCGTGGACTTCGCCGGGCTCACCTCCACCAGCGGTATCAGGTACGCCGGGTTGAGGAAATGCGCGTTGATGAAGCGCTTCGGATGCGTCACCA
>JBOGQL010000224.1:0-3136 GCA_050748985.1 Nitrososphaera sp.
GGCTCAGCCTGGGCTTTCCCTGAATCTTGGGAGTCTGCCCCCTCACTTTTCCGGCCTTTGTGAGTGACCCGTGGGTTGGCATTAATCCTCTTCAAAGGGTATCGCACCAGTTTATTTATTTGTATGCATGATGACAGTTTACGCGATTATCAGATCGATGGATGAATTGTGGCAAGTATTGCCCGAAATTCTAGCCTTGGGGGCAGCGATCTCCTAGATTATACTACTTTAAATGTAGAATATCGGATTATTTACTGTCTATCGATATCATGACGATGCTTCATCTCGGCTACAAAGCGGAAGTTCTTGCCCTAAAGAAGGTCAGGAACGCCGTCATTCTGGCTCATAACTATCAGGTTCCAGAAGTGCAGGATGTGGCCGACTTCATAGGAGACTCTCTAGCTCTGTCTAAAAATGCCAGGGCAACGGATGCGGACGTTATCGTCTTCTGCGGAGTACATTTCATGGCCGAGACAGCGTCCATTATTTGCCCCGACAAGAAGGTGCTGATACCGGATCTGGAAGCCGGATGCTCCTTGGCCTCAACAATCAATGCCGATGAACTCAGGGCATGGAAGGCGGAGCATCCTGACGCGCTTGTGGTAAGCTATGTCAACACCACTGCCGAAGTCAAGGCACTGTCCGACTATTGCTGCACCTCTTCTAATGCGGTGAAGGTGGTAAACAGCATACCCTGGGACAGGGAGGTCCTATTCCTGCCAGACCTATTCCTAGGATCCTATGTCGCAGAGGTGACCAAGAGAAAGAACATGTACATATGGCCCGGCGAGTGTCACGTTCACGCCGGTATAAAGGCAGAGGACATCAACAAGATGCTCGCGACGTTCAAGAATGCCGATTTTCTCGTCCACCCAGAGTGCAGCTGCACCTCTTCGACGATGTACCACATCGCAAAAGGCGATCTGGCGAAGACTGGTCATATACTTTCTACAGAAGGCATGATGAAGCATGCCAGAGCGTCGGACGCGCGGCAGTTTGTCGTTGCGACCGAAACCGGCATCCTGTACCGGATGCAGAAGGAGAATCCTGAAAAGGAGTTCATCCCAATCAAGAGGGACGCCGTATGCAAGTACATGAAAAAGATAGACCTCGAAAAGGTGCACAATTCACTTGCGAACAACGTCTACGAGGTAAGAGTGCCGCGGCGGATAGCAGACAAGGCAAAACTTGCAATCGACCGCATGTTGTCAATATCCTAACTGATTATCTCCAGGCTGAAGTCCGCGGCTCTTGCGGAATGAGTGATGTATCCAAGTGAAATAAAATCAGGCTTGGACCGCGCATACTGCCGGATGTTTTTCGCGCTTATGCCGCCGGAAATCTCTATCTTTGCCTTTTTGCGCAGGCCGAGCTTTGACAGAGCCTGTATAGTTTTCCCTGCCTGAGCCGGCGTAAAGTTGTCAAGCATGACAATGTCTGCCCCTGCGGTTATTGCGTCTATTGCCTCTCTATTGTTCTTAACTTCACATTCAATGGTTGCCGAAGTTCCCGCTCGTCTTCTGGCTGCCCTGACAGAATCACCGGCAGATCCTGCAATGACAAGATGGTTGTCCTTTATCCGAATCATGTCATCCAGCCGCATCCTGTGCGCGCCTCCGCCGCCAACTACGACAGCCTTTTTGTCAAAATATCTAAGGCCGGGCCCCGTCTTGCGGGTCGCCAATATCCTAACACCTTTGGCAGCGTCAGCAAGCCTCCTTGTTTCGGTGGCGATTCCGCTCATCCTCATTATCAGATTGAGTGCTGTCCGTTCGGCTTTCAGAATGCCCCGGGCATTCCCGCCCACCTTCATCACGAGCTTGCCCTTCTGCACTTTTGATCCATCCTTTGTCAAAACCTTGCTGGTACATCCACACAGTTCGAATACCATCGCCGCTTCCTCAAGCCCACAGACAACGGCAGGGGCACTTGATTTGCAGATGATAGCTGCCTCGGCATGAACGGAGGCCGGTATCGTGCTTTCGCTGGTGATGTCTCCAGCCCCGATGTCCTCCTGTAAAAAAGCGGCAAGCATCTCGCGGACGTTCAGAAATGACTGCAGTTCATCCATCAGTTAGGTGACCTTCAGTGCGTACTTGTTGGGAGTTGTGATATCCAGTGTCTTTGCCACCTGCGATCTGGCGGGGTCAAAGACGAGAATAATTCCCGACCAGTCAGGACTCAGATCGGTAGACTTGCAGTTAGGACAGACCTTGCCCATGGTTATGGTCTTGCATTTCCTGCAGGCTTTTTCCTTGGCCAATTACTGCTTTGCGCCTCCAGCCGACTTCTTTTCTTTTGGCGCCGCCTGGGCCGGCTGCTGAGCTGCTGACTTTGCCTTCTTGATTTCTTCCGTTATCCACTCTAATGCGCCGAGGAAAGGCTGCCTGCAGGTGATTCCGATTTTCCCCATCCCTGCTCCCTTTCCAAGGCTTACCGCCGTGATTCTGGCCCTGAGCTTGGATCCGATTTTCAGAGACCTTGCCGTCTGGTTCGCAACGATAACTCCCTGCTTGACGTCGCTCTTGAGATAGTCGTCTGTTATCTGCGAGAGGTGGAGCAGCGCGTCAGTCGGGCCTATCCTTACAAAGGCTCCAAAGTCAGTTATTTCAACGACTTCGCCCTCGACTATCTCCTGCAGTTTGGGGTAGAATGTAAGCGCCTTGAAAGTTACCTTGTGGTATGTTGCGCCGTCCCCTGCAACCAGCTTTCCGACCGAGCTCGCTTCGGAGTCAGTAATCATTATCACATAGCCAACATCAGGGCTGATCATACTCTCGTATTTTTCTTTCAAGATCTGCATAGCTGCGTCCTTGAGAGAGTGAGTCAGCCTGTTTGGTGGAATTCTAACGACGTCGCTCATGTGCACTATGGCAAACATAATGCTATACACGCACAGTTGTTTTACAGGTCATTATGAACTTTTGCTTTAAATAGCAACTCAAGCAAAAATCGCGATTGCTCGCAAAATCAATAGCGATGGGCAGATTCCAACATTAAGATTCCTGACAGCAAACGCGCAAGCCACTTCCCCTTCAGGAAACTTATCAAACCTTGAATAAGCCCGGTTCGTCGTCGCGATTTTGACACTTTGTGGTGAGCCCGAAAGCATTCAGGGACCGGCCCAGTCAAATGG